>JANNFV010000030.1:0-6231 GCA_031380285.1 Hyphomicrobiales bacterium
CTTGTGGTCGGCCTCAATGGCACTGGCGACACGCTGAACAACTCCCCCTTCACCCGCCAGTCGGCACAGGCCATGCTGGAACGCCTCGGCCTCAACAAGCGCGGCCCCAACATGCGCACTGCAAACAAGGCGGCCGTCATCGTGACCGCCAATCTGGCACCGTTTTCGACACAGGGTACGCGGCTCGACGTGACCGTGTCCTCGCTGGGCGATGCCAAATCCCTGCAGGGCGGCACGCTGCTGGTGACGCCGCTGCTGGGCGCTGATGGCGAAGTCTATGCCGTCGCACAGGGTTCGGTCGCCATCGCCGGCTTTTCGGCACAGGGCGACGCAACGTCGATCACCCGGGGCGTGCCAACGGTGGGCCGCATATCCAACGGAGCCCTGATCGAGCGCGAGATCGAATTTCAGCTCAATCGCCAGCGCGCCTTGCGCCTTGCATTGCGCAATCCCGATCTGACGACCGCGCGCCGCATGGCTGCAGCCATCAACGATTTCATCGGCGATGCGACCGCTGAACCCACCGATCCCTCGACGGTCACGGTGCAGATTCCCAAGAACTACAAGGGCAACATGATCCAGCTCCTGACCGAGATCGAGCAGCTGAGGATCGAACCCGATCAGCGCGCACGGATCGTGATTGACGAGCGCTCCGGCGTGATTGTCATGGGTCGCGATGTCCGGGTCTCAAACGTGGCCATCGCCCAGGGCAACCTGACCGTGACGATCTCCGAGCAGCCACAGGTCTCGCAACCAGCGCCCTTCTCCGGTGGGCAGACGGCGATTGTACCGCGCACCGGCGTCAAGGTCGATACCGGTGATGGCGCACGCCTTGCCATCATCAAGGAAGGCGTCACGTTGCGCGAAGTTGTGGACGGGCTGAATGCACTGGGCATCGGGCCGCGTGATCTGATTTCCATTCTTCAGGCCATCAAGGCATCCGGCGCGTTGCAGGCCGATATCGAGGTGATGTGATGAGTGTTGCCAACACCATTCCCGCCAAGCAGGCACTGGATGCCTACAAGGCTTCGGCGCAGGCAGCTCCCGGCAGCCGCGCAGCCAAGGCCCGCACGGCAGCACAGGGGTTCGAGGCGACGTATTTCCAGAACATGCTGGAAAGCATGGTGTCGGGCCTTGGTCCGGATGGTCCGCTCGGTTCCGGCCAGAGCGGGGGCGGTGCCTGGCGCGGCTTCCTGATGGACGAAATGTCGAAGAGCATCACCAAGACCAGCTCGCTCGGGATCGCGCCGCAGGTCTATCGCGAAATGATGCGCATTCAGGAAGGCAGCAGGGCATGAGCTTCATCCAGACCCCCGACCCACGCCCCCGCGTCGCCAGCCCTGACGAAGCGGAAGCCCTGGTGAATGCCGCGCTCGACGCGCTTGACGGGCTCGAACCCGTGATTGCCGAGGAAACCGCGTTGCTGCGCGATGGCAAGCTGCAACCGGCCCTTGCCCTGACGGAGGGCAAGAACCTGGCGGCCCAGCGCTATCAGCGTGCGCTTGAAGATCTCAAGGGCAATGCGATCGCGCTTGGGCGCTTCGCGCCGCCAGCCCTCGCGCTCCTGAAGAAGCGCCATGAGTCTTTCGCCGATCTGATGAGCCTCAACATGGCCGTGCTGGGAACGGCGAAAACCGTATCCGAGAGCATCATCCGGGAATTGGCGACCGATGTGGGGCAGGCGCGTGCGCCCCAAGGCTATGGCGCCTATGGGCAGCCCACGAGCGGATACAAGACGCCCGTGGCCCCCTTGGCCGTCTCCAAGGCGCTTTGAAAGAAAATGACCATTGCCTAAAATTTGAACGAATTGTCTCACGGCATCGCAAGGCATTCCGTGTTTCCTATCCAATTGCGGTCAGAAGGATCGCAGTTTCAGGAGTCGAACCATGGATACCGGATTGAATGTCCGGTCGGTTCAGGCAACCTCCTTCGCTCCGGTTCGGGCCGAGTCCGTTCCCCAGCGTCAGGCGGTGCACACCGACCTGCCGGAGTCACAGGCCGTCGAAGCGGTTGCCGATGTGCAGCCCGTGAGGGACGAGCAGGGCGAGCAAAAACAGCGTCTGATCGCCGAACTGAACAGCGCCATCGATAGCAGGTCTTCAGCGCCCGTGAAACGTGTCGAGCGCGATGAAGCCACGCAGGAACTTGTGTTCCAGACACTCAGTGCCGAGACCGGCATGGTCGTGACGCAGTTTCCGGATGACATGATCCTGCGCCAGCGAGCCTATCAGGTGCAACTGCGCCGGGCAGAGCTGGAGCAGAACGCGGGTCAGAGACTGGGCGCGGAGGCGTAGCCCGTTTCAGACATCGACATGCTGGCTTGTGCGACCTGTTTCGCCGAACACCCTGATATAGCGCTCGACCGCGTCGCGAGGTCCAGTGGCCTTGGCCAGATTGTCCGACAGCTTGACGGCTGGTCGCCCATTCACTGCTGTGATCTTGCAGACCAGGCTGATCGGATCGAGCAGCGGCTCCACATGCGTGGCACAGCCCCTGAAATCATTGGTGAGGTTGGTGCCCCAGCCATAGCCCAGCCGAATGCGGCCCAAGAAACGCGCATGGGCCTCCTCGATGCTGTCGATATCCAGTCCATCCGAGAAAATCACGATCTTGCTGCGCGGATCGCGGCCCTTGGCGTTGTACCAGTCGATGATCTCTTCGCCCGCCTCGATGATCGGCTTGGAGTCCGGGCGAAATCCCGTCCAGTCGGCCACCCAGTCAGGGGCCTTGGCCAGGAATGCCGCCGTGCCGAAGGTGTCGGGCAGGCATATCAGCAGGTTGCCGTCATAGAAGCCTTTCCACATCTCCAGCACCTTGTAGGGTGACTGGCGCAACTCGGCATCGCTGTCGGAGAGCGCCGCATAGACCATCGGCAATTCATGCGCATTGGTGCCAATGGACTCGAGATCGTTCTCCATCGCAAGAAAGACATTGGACGTGCCCGTGAAGGCTGAACCCAGCCCTTCCTTCATCGCCTCGATGCACCATTTCTGCCACAGGAACGAATGCCGCCGCCTTGTGCCGAAATCGGAGATGCGCAGGTTGTCCAGCCTCTTCAGCCGCTCGATCTTGGACCACAGCTTGGCCTTGGCCCTGGCGTACATCACATCAAGCTCGAAGCGGGCCATATCCTTCAGCAGCGCCCGCGATTTGAGCTCGTTGATGATGGAGAGCGCCGGAATTTCCCACAGCGTCGTCTGTTGCCACGGCCCTTCGAAGCGCAATTCATAGTCGCCATTCACGGTCGTCAATTCGTATTCGGGCAACTGGAAATCTTCGAGCCAGGCCAGGAATTCCGGCCGGAAAATCTGCTTCTTGCCGTAGAATGTGTTGCCCGCCAGCCAGATCAGCTCCTTCTTGGCGATGCGCAGGGTGCGGGCGTAGTCCAGTTGCTCCCGCAGTTCGCTCTCGTCGATGATGTCCTTGAGACGGATGGATTTCGTGCGGTTGATCACCGTGAAGGTGGTGCGCACATCGGCGTGACGCGCGTGGATCGCCTGCAACATCAGGAGCTTGTAGAAATCCGTGTCGAGCAGGGAGCGAACAATCGGATCCAGCTTCCAGGCATGGTCATAGACGCGTTTGGCGATATCGATATGCATGCTGCGGCTGTCACCAGGCGGGGTTTTTGGCCTGAGAAGCCCCAAACCTTGTCTCGATTTAAGGGTGGATTGGGGAAAAGGGCAACCGCGAACACTGGACAAAACGCAGGATCGCTCTGTAAATGTCTGGAATATGCACAGTCAGGAGCGGGTTTATGCCAAAAGCCTACGCTTTGCGCTTCCACCGCTGGATCACCCTGCTGTTCGCATTGCCACTGCTGGTGGTCATCGGCACGGGGCTGATCCTCTCCTTCGAACCGCTGGTGCAACAAGCCAAACTCGACAAGCCGCTGACACGCGAAGCGATGCTCGGCTATTTGCAGAAGCATGACCCGCAAGGCAAGGCGACGGGTCTTTCGCTGCGAACCTACGAGCAGTCGCTCACCATTGCTGGTGTTGGCGAGGAGGGTGAGGTGGAGATCGACCTCGCCAGCGGCGAGGTGATGGAGGAGGGCGGCTTCGCCTGGTCCGATGTCCTGGGCACCGCGCGTGGCCTGCACCAGACGCTGCTGATCGACATGGAATGGCTGGTGATCGCCTCGACCTTCGCCATGCTGGTGCTGGCGGTGCTGGGTCTGCTGATGGGCTTGCCGAAACTGCGCAACACCGTTGGCGGTTGGCACAATGTCGCGGCCTGGACGACGTTGCCGCTCGTCATCCTCAGCCCGCTGACGGGCCTTGCCATCGCCTACGGCATTACCTTCACGCCTCCGAATACTGGTGCGAGGGCGGACCGCGTTTCCATCGCCAAGGCGGTCGAGATCGTGGCGGCCAGGCATGACCTGGCGTCCATGACTTCGCTGCGCCCGCGTGGCGGGCGCATGGTCGCCCGGGTGTTCGTCGATGGCGCCCTGACCAACCTTGTCGTCACGCCTGCGGGCCTTGAAACGCCACCCCGCAACTGGCCCCGCGCAATCCATGAAGGCAACTGGAGCGGCTTTCTCGCGCCTGTGCTGAACATCATCGTGTCGGTGGTGTTCGTTGGCTTGCTGTTCACCGGATTGTTCATCTGGCTCAGGCGGACCTTGCGGATGCGGCGGCGCAAGCACGAGCAGGCGATGTCCTTGCAGCCCGCCGAATGATCCGGTCCCGGCATGCTTGAAGCCATCCTCCTGATCTTTGCCTGCCAACTGGCGGGCGAAGCCATGGCACGGTTCCTGATCCTGCCTGTTCCCGGTCCCGTGATCGGCATGGTGCTGCTGTTCGCGGGCCTTCAGCTGCGCCGTTTTTTGCGGCCTGACGCGGCACCCGCAACCGAGATCCCGATTGGCATCGTCGCGGCCTTTCTGCTTGGCCACCTCTCCTTGCTGTTCGTGCCCGCTGGCGTGGGCATCCTCAGCCATGTCCCCACGCTCATGGCGCATGGCTTCGGCCTTGTCGTGGCGCTGGTGGTGTCGACGCTGCTGTCACTCGTGGTCACGGCGCTCGTCTTCGCCAAGCTGTCGAGCCTCCTCGATCGGGGCAGTGAGCCATGACGCGGATCGAGACGCTCTGGGTCTATCTCTCGGCGCAGCCGCTGCTGTGGCTGACGGCAACCATGGCGGCCTATGCCGTGGCGGACCGGCTGTCGCGCCTTTCCGGGCGCAATCCTCTCGTGAATTCGGTATTGCTTGCGGTGATTGTGCTGGCGCTGATCCTGTTCCTCACCGGCACCGACTACCGGACCTATTTCGAGGGCGCACAGTTCGTGCATTTCCTGCTGGGCCCGGCAACGGTGGCGCTGGCGGTGCCCCTGCATCAGCATTGGGCGCTGGTGAAGCGATCCTTCGTGCCCATCCTCGGCGCTCTTGTCGCGGGATCACTGACAGCTGTCATCTCCGCCGTTGGCATCGGCATCCTGTTCGGCATGCCGCCTGACGTCCTGGCTTCTCTCGCGCCAAAGTCAGTGACCGCCGCCATCGCCATGGCGGTGGCCCGCGAGATCGGCGGCGAGCCTTCCTTGACCGCCACATTGGTGATCACCACGGGCATTCTCGGCGCGGTGATGGTGACCCCACTGATGAATGCGCTGGGCCTCACGGACTACCGTGCCCGTGGTTTCGCGGCGGGCGTGGCATCACACGGCATCGGCACGGCCCGCGCCTTCCAGGTCGATCCCGTCGCGGGGGCCTTTGCGGGCATCGCGCTGGGCCTCAACGGCCTGTTGACGGCGCTGATCGTGCCAACACTTGTCCGCTGGCTGTGGTGAACGCGCAAAACCCCGGCGGGGTGCGCCGGGGTTTGACGGGATGATCGGCCGGGGGCGACCGCCATCTCTGAAGGCTCGGCGCAAACAACGGGGGAGCCGTGCGCAAAGCCTTCGGGGAGGGGGTTTTCAGAACGGCAGCAGGATATCCATGACCTGCTGGCCATAGCGGGGCTGCTGCACATCGGTGATATGGCCGCGTCCGCCATAGGCGATGCGGGCCTGCGCGATCTTCTGGGACGAGATGGTGTTGTCCGCCTCGATATCCTCGGGACGCACGATGCCGGCCACCACCAGCTCGCGCACCTCGAAATTGACGCGCACTTCCTGCTTGCCTTCGATCACCAGGTTGCCGTTGGGCAGCACCTGCGTCACCACGCCGGCGACATTGGTCGTCAACTGCTCCTGGCGCTTGACCGAGCCTGAACCTGTGGTGGTGGAATC
>JANNFV010000448.1:0-6343 GCA_031380285.1 Hyphomicrobiales bacterium
GTGATCTTCTCCCGCCGAATCTGCTGGATGATCTTGGCCACATCCTTCGCAGAGGCCTCGGCTTCGGTCGAAACGCCGCGTGGCGCGATGAAGGCCAGACCATACGCCTGCTGGAAATAGCCAAAGGCATCATGGGAGGTGATCACCTTGCGCTTTTCCGCAGGAATCTTGGCGATGGCGGCCCGTATGTCCGCATCAAGGCTATCGAGTTCCGCCAGATAGCGCGTGGCATTCGCGGCATAGATCGCTGCACCGCCCGCATCTGCCGCCACGAGGGCATCACGGATATTGGCCGCGTAAATCCTGACATTGCCGACGGACTGCCAGGCATGGGGGTCCAGCCCACCATGGTTGTGGCCGTGTTTGTCATGTGCGTGAGCGCCCTTTTCGACGCGCCCCTTCACGCCGGTCGCCGCCTCGATCAATGTCGCCTTGCTGCTGGAGGCTTGCATCAGCCGCTTCATCCAGCCCTCGAAGGCCAGCCCGTAGGTGATGACGAGCCTCGCCTCGGCAACAGCCTTCGCGTCTGCCGGAGTGGGAGCATAGACATGCGCGTCGCTGCCGGGCTGCACCAGCGTGGTGAGCTGGATGCGCTCGCCACCGATGGCCTGGACGATGTCCCCCAGGATCGAGAAGGAGGCGATCACCGGCAGCTTTGCCTCCTGGGCCGAAGCCGTGGCGCCAAGGGACAAGCAAAGCGCAGCGCCCTGGAGAAGTGTGCGTCGGTCCATCATGTTTTTTCCTGACAATGTAATGTTATACTATTCAAGCAGAAAAATGGCGGTTTGGGAAGAGCCTCCAGATCAATCCGTCGCGGCGTCCGAACAGCATCGACAGCAGATAGAGCCCTCCGGCCGCCAGAATGATCGCAGGGCCAGCCGCGAGGCTGACATGATAGGAGAGCAGCAGCCCGACAAAGACGGAGATGCAGCCGATCAGTCCGGAAAGCCCGATCATTGCGGTCATATCCTCGGACCAGAAGCGGCTGGCAGCGGCAGGCAGCATCATCAGGCCGACAGCCAGCAGCGTACCCAGCGCGTTGAAGCCGCCCACCAGATTCAGCACGACCAGCGCCAGGAAAATCAGATGCACCGGCGTGCCGGAACCCGAGACCGAGCGCAGGAAGCCCGGATCGACCGTATCCAGCACGAGGGGCCGATAGATCAGGGCCAGAACCACGAGCGTTATGGATGAAATCGCAGCCAGCAGCAGCAGCGTCTCGTCACCCAGCGCCAGGACGGAGCCAAACAGCACATGCAACAGGTCGACATTGGACCCCTTGAGCGAGACGATGGTGACGCCCAGCGCCAGCGACAGCAGGTAGAACGCCGCCAGCGAGGCGTCTTCCTTCAGCACAGTCACCCGCGCCACGAGGCCGGCGAGCAGCGCCACCGCGAAGCCTGCGACCAATCCTCCCAGGGTCATCGGCCAGAGCGACAGGCCGAACAGCAGATATCCCGCCGCAACGCCGGGCAGGATCGCATGGGCCATCGCATCGCCCGTCAGGCTCATGCGCCGCAACATCAGGAACACGCCGACGGGGCCACCCGCGACAGACAGCGCCAGGCCACCGACCAGCGCCCGGCGCATGAAGGAAAACTCGGCGAAGGGAGCGAAAAGCGTCTCGTACAGCATGGTGCGGAATGGTGTGCAGTGTTGACCGGTCAGGCCGCGCGCCCACATGCGGCGGCATGCGGATCATGGGCCTCGATCATCTGGCGGGCGCGCAGCAGGTTCTCGGGCCGCAGCGTCTCCAAGGTTGGCCCCCAGGCAATCGCCTCACGCGCCAGCAGGAGCGTCTGGGGAAAATGCTCCTTCACCACGTCCATGTCATGCAGCACGGCGATCACCGTGCGCTTCTCGCCATGCCAGCGACCAATCAGCGCCAGCAGGTCAGCCGTGGTCTTGCCGTCGATGGCGGTGAAGGGCTCGTCGAGCAGGATCAATCGGGCATCCTGCAGCAGCAGCCGGGCGAACAAGGCCCGCTGCAACTGGCCGCCAGACAGCGAACCAATGGCGCGGTTCTCGAACCCACCCAGGCCAACCGCGGAAAGTGCATCAGACACCCCGTGACGGTCGGCACGGCCAAAGCCGCCGAACAGCCCCTTCCTGCGCCAGTCGCCGGCGGAGACGAGATCGAAGATCGACAGCGGAAAGGAGCGGTCGATATCGGCAGCCTGCGGCAGATAGGCGATGTCCTTGCGCTGCAATCCGCCAAGGCCGATGCTGCCCGCCAGCGGCTTCAACGCTCCGGCCAAGCCCTTGAGCAAGGTGGATTTGCCCGCACCATTGGGGCCGACGACAGCCAGCAGGCTGCCCGCATCAACCGTTCCGGTGAGATGATGGACGGCAGGACGCCGATCATATCCAAGGGTCGTGTTCGCGAACTGGAGCGGAGCGGACATTCCTGTCACAGCGCCCACCACACGGCCAGCCAGAGGCCGACGATCACCAGCCCCGCGCCCAGCAGGCGTTGGCCAGCCGAGAGGCGCAGCAGCGAGAAATGCGGCTCTGCGGCAATGGCATGGATGGGATGGTTGTGCGACACGCCTCACGCTCCTGACAAGAAACATGGTATAGTATAACATTCAAGACATTGCAAAGATCTTGAAAAACCGGCGTGAATAACACCCCCAGAGCACGATGCTGCTTGTCGGAAACACGTCATGGCCGCGCTTGACGCGGCCATCCACGTTGATACGTCAACAGAATGACGTGGATGGACGGGTCCAGGCCCGTCCATGACGATGGACCACTGTTTCCATCAAAAACCGCCATGAACTACAGCCCGACAGGACGCCCCGCGACCGTCACCAGCATTTTGCCCGCTCCGAGCAACCGCCTGGCGACACGGCGGGTGTCTTCCAGCGTCACGGCCTCGAACAGGCTGTTGCGCTTGTCGGTGTAGTCGATCCCCAGCTCATCCACCTGCATCGACGTGAGATGGTTGGCGATCTTGGTCGAGGTATCGAACCGCAGCGCATAGGAGCCGATGAGATAGCGCTTGGCCTTGTCAAGCTCCTCCTCCGTCGGGCCATCCGCCGCCATGCGGGCAATCTCGTCGCGGATCACGTCGAGCGCTTCTTTCGCCCGCTCGTTCTTGGTGGCCGTGCCACCGAAGAACAGCCCTGTGCGGGCGAAGGGATAGAGCGTCGTCGACACCGAATAGGCCAGTCCGCGCTTTTCCCGCACCTCCTGGAAGATGCGCGATGTGAACGAACCACCGCCCAGAATGTGGTTCATCACGCTGGCGGCCACGAAATCCCCGTCCTTGCGCAGCAGGCCCGGCATGCCGAAGCGCAGGGTCGACTGCGGAATGTCGAGATCGATCACCTGCAATTCACCGAGCGCCGCCGACACGATCGGAGGGATTGCGGTCAGTTCGGCCCGGGCAGGCAAGGCACCGAACACGGCATCGAGTTCCCGCGCGAGGTGGGACGCGCTGATGGCCCCAACCACAGAAATCTTGAGATTGGACCGCGCAATCAGCCTGCCGTGCAGACCACGCAGGTCATCCGCCGTGATGGCGGCAATGTCCTCGGCCAGACCCTCGTCAGGCGTGGCATAGGCATGCCCGGCAAAGGCGCGGGCCATCCAGACCTTGGAAGCCTGCGTGTTGGGATCGTTGGTGCCACGCTTGATGCCGCCAAGAATCTGCGCCCGCACGCGCTCGACCGCAGCCTTCTCGAAATGAGGTGTCACCAGCGCATGGCGCAGCAGCTCGAACGCCTTGTCCTGGTGCCGGATCAGCGTCTTCAGGCTGCCGCTGATCGCATCTTTCGATTCGGAGAACCGGAGCTGGATCGCATGTTCGTCCAGCGCTTCCTGGAAGGCGATGGCATCGTAGGGTCCAGCGCCCTCATCGAACATGCCGGACAGAAAATTGGCGAGGCCAGATTTTCCTTGAGGGTCTTGCGCGGCACCGCCCTCGAACGACATTTCGAGCGCGATCAGGGGAACGGTGTGCTCCTCGATCAGCCACGCCTCGATCCCCAGGGGTGAAACAACGCGCTGGATGCGCGATCCCGTGGAGGCTTGCATTCCGGCATCCGGTCTGAGCGCGCTCATGCCGCCTGCTCCTTTAGGAGATAGCCCGTGACCGCAATGCGCGGCAAAAGCCGCTTTCCCGCAGCCGCGACAACCTCGTCGAGCGTGATCGCATCGATCCGCGTCGGCCAGTTGTCGACATCGCTCACGGCCCCGCCCACGGCAAGCGTTGCGCCATACATGCGGGCCAGTGTTGCCTGGCTGTCGCGGGCATAGACGGTGTCGGCGATCAGCTGTGTCTTCGCGCGGTTCAGTTCACGCTCGGTCAGGTCGGCAGCCAGCCCGGCAATCACGGCTTCGGTCGCCTTCTCGAGTGTCCGGAGATCGACGCTATCGCGCGGCGTGGCATAGACCGCGAAGCGCGTCAGGTCGACGGCATCGCCCATGTACCATGCACCCGCATTGGTCGCGAGTTCCTGCTCCTGCACCAGCGCCCGGAACAGGCGGCTCGATCCGCCACCGCCCAGAATCTGTGCCAGAAGCTCCAGTGCGTAAGGCTCGCTGTCCGCGGCACCGATATGGGAAGGCACCAGCCAGTAGCGCTGGAAGCTGGGCTGCTCGACCTTCGGATCGGACAGCTCGACACGCCTGGCCGCAGGAATGGGGGGTTCGACCTTGCGGCTGCGCCGGGGAGCCTCGCCACGCGACGGGATTGCGCCATAGGTCGCATCGGCCAGACGCCGAACCTCCGGCTCCTTGACATCCCCCGCGACGACCAGAATGGCGTTCTCCGGCGTGTAGAAGCGGTTGTAATAGGTCAGCGCATCCTGCCGCCCGAGGCTGGCGATCTCGTGCTGCCAGCCGATGATGGGCTGCCCATAGGGGTGATTGACATAAAGCGTGGCACCGAGGCTTTCCGAGAGCTGCGCGGAGGGGTCACTGTCCGTGCGCATCCGGCGCTCCTCCAGCACGACATCACGCTCCGGCAGCACATCGTCGTCCGAGAGCACCAGGTTGGTCATCCTGTCCGCCTCGAACGCCATCATGGTTGCGAGATGCTCCTTGGCGATCTTCTGGAAATAGGCCGTGTAGTCATACGACGTGAAGGCATTTTCCTGCCCGCCGAGTTCCGACACCAGGTTGGAGAACTCCCCCTTGGGATGCGCCGTGGTGCCCTTGAACATCAGGTGTTCGAGGAAATGCGCGATGCCGGACTTGCCCTCCGGATCATCCGCCGAGCCGTTCTTGTACCAGACCATGTGGGTCACGACAGGCGCACGGTGATCGGGGATCACCACGACCTGCATGCCGTTCTTCAAATGGAAGGTCGAGGCGACGGAGGGTTCGGCCATGAAGTGGGTTTCCAATCAGGTGTCGTGCCAGCGGCAGGGGCGATGAAGGCAATATGGAAAGCAAAACCCGCGTTCGCCAGAGGCCAACACGGGTTTATGTAATTTCAATCCCAGTTGAATACGGCCAGCAAGCTGTGCTCAGCGGGTGTTGGGGCCTTCCTTGAAGATATCCAGCGGGCTGGGTTCGGCGCGGACTCCCAGCGATCCTTCGCGCGTGGCGCGGAAGGGTGCGTTGTCGGCGGGGCGGCGCAGACCGGATGGCGGCTCGGTCAGGAACTCGCGGCGCGGTTCCGTGCGGGCAATCGAGCCATCGGCACCCGGTGCCCCTGCGATCTGCTGGTCCATTTCGCGCAATGTGGTCAGGCCACCCATGACATTCGCGCGGGCGCGATCATCGATCATCTGCTGGGGAACGCGCACCACTTCCTGGCCAGCCACGCGACCCGCCCTGATTTCATCCACCGTCAGGCGGCGGCTTGTGCCGGTGTTCATTTCCCGACCGCTGATGCTGTCCACGAAGACGGGCTTGCGGGCATCCTCGGCGGCCTTGCGGCGTGCCGCGACGTCGGGATCCTGCGGCCAGTTCGCGCGGCGCTGGTCAGGTGCTGCCGCATCAACCGGGGCCCGCAGGTTCTGGCTCGGTGGAACCACCAGCGGGGCCCGCTCGCGATACTCGATCGGCGCCTTCTCCTCGGCCGGGATGCCCAGGATGATCCGCCCGATGTCGAGCAAGCCCTGCGCCTTGGCAGGAACGGGCGCAACGGACAGCGCGGCAACAGCCAGACCGGCGATGGCAACCATGCGATATGTCATCTCAACTCCTCCAACCGTGTCGTCAGCGACATCCACGGACTGAAATCATGACTTTTGCGAGGCGGCAGACCGCCCCGATGTGAAGCTGTCATACAGCAAGAAACCCACGCCGACAACGATGGCGGCATCGGCAACGTTAAAGACGTACCAGGAGAAGCCGCGCCAGAAGAGATGCGCGAAATCAAGCACGG
>JANNFV010000045.1:0-2551 GCA_031380285.1 Hyphomicrobiales bacterium
CCGCGCTTTCCCTACGAGGATCATCTGGCCGCGTTGACCGGTGCTGACCGGCACTGGCCGGAATCCACGCGGCGCATCTCGGAGCTGCGCATCGTGGTGGAATACGAGAGCAACAGCGGCTGGACTGGCGGCATCTCCACGCTGGCCATCGACATCGTGGACTACCCCGGCGAGTGGCTGCTCGACCTGCCGCTGCTCGACAAGAGCTATGCCGACTGGTCACGGGAAACGCTGGCATTGGCGCGGCAGAACCCCCGGTTGCCGCTGGCGCGGGCGTTTCTCGCACTGGCAGACGCGACCGATCCTGCCGTGAACGCCGAGGAAAGCCAGGCGCGGGGCCTGGCCGAACGCTTCACGGCGTTCCTGCTGTCCTGCCGCGACGAGCAGGTGTCGCTGTCCTCCCTGCCGCCTGGACGCTTCCTGATGCCGGGTGATCTGGAGGGGTCGCCTGCGCTCACCTTCGCGCCGCTGGATCGCCTCTCCGATGCCCCGGGCGCGCAATCACTGCAGGCCATGATGGTGCGGCGCTATGATGCCTATCGCACCCACATCGTGCGGCCCTTTTTCCGCGATCATTTCGCCAGGCTGGACCGGCAGATCGTGCTCGTCGATGCGCTGACGTCGCTCAATGCAGGCCCCGCCGCCGTGGCTGATCTGGAAGCGGCCATGGGAGACGTGCTCAAGGCCTTCCGCACCGGGCGCAACGGCATCCTGGCGCAGGTCTTCGCGCCGCGCATCGACCGTGTGCTGTTCGCGGCGACGAAGGCGGATCACCTGCACCATCTCAACCATGATCGGCTGGAGGCCATCGTGCGCTCGCTGGTTGACCGTGCGGCAGCCCAGGCGGAGGGTGCGGGTGCCAGCATCGATGTCGCGGCGATTGCTGCGGTGCGCGCCACACGCGAGATGACAGCCAAGGAAGGCCGTCGCATCCTGCCCTGCATCGCTGGTATCCCTCTCAAGGGAGAGCGCCTTGGCGACGACGTCTTCGATGGGGAAGCCGAGGCCGCGATGTTCCCGGGTGATCTGCCGACCGATCCGATGGCAGTGCTCGATGCCACGGCCAAGCCGCTTGATCTTAGGTTCCTGCGCTTTCGCCCGCCGGTGACGGAGCGTCATGCCGATGGTCGGCTGAAGCCGCTGCCCCATATCCGCCTGGACCGAGCGCTGGAATTCCTGCTGGGCGACAGGCTGCGGTGAGAGCATGAGCGAAGCATCGAAACCCCGCGTGTTCCGGCTGGAGCCGGCGAAGGAACCGGAGCCATCACCGCGTGCTGCGGAGGTGCGCCGATCTGCGAAGGCGGTTGTGATCGCGGAGGAGCCGGATGTGTTCGCCGCGAGCGCGGTCGAGGCCAACGCCCCGGATGTGGTCCTGAAACCGAAGGCGGGTCGCTTCTCTATCTGGACCCGGCTGTTCTGGTCGGCGCTGACCGGCCTGCTGACAATGGCGCTGGGCCTGTGGTTCTGGCGTTTGGTCGACGAGCTTTACCGCACCAACGTCTATGTCGGCTGGCTCGGCATCGGCCTGCTCGGCGTGGCGGTGCTGGCGCTGGTCGCGCTGATTGTCCGCGAGGTCAGCGGCCTTCGCAGCCTCTCCGCTGCGACAGAGATGCGCGAGGCGGCGGAAGCCGTGGCGCTCTCCGATGATGGCGATGGGGCCAGGGCCATCGTGCAGCGCCTGCTGGCCTACCAGGCCAAGGACCCGGCGACGGCGCAACAGCGCAGCACCATGGAAGGTTATCTTGGCGAGATCATCGATGGTCGTGGATTGCTGACGCTTGCGGACCGGACGCTGATGCAGCCGCGCGACCTGCTGGCGAAGGAGGTCATCGCGAGTGCGGCGAAACGCGTCTCCGTCGTCACCGCGATTTCGCCGCGTGCCATCGTCGATGTTCTGTTCGTCGCGGCGCAATCCGTGATGCTGACGCGGCGCATCGCCGACATCTATGGTGCGCGGCCCGGCACGCTCGGCTTCCTGCGTCTGGGACGGCGCATCCTCGGCCATCTCGCGATCACCGGTGGCGTGGCGATCACGGACAGCGTGCTCTCGCAGCTCGTGGGGCATGGGCTGGCGGCGAAGCTGTCGGCCAAGCTGGGCGAGGGCGTGCTGAACGGGCTGCTGACAGCGCGTGTCGGGCTCGCCGCCGTTGCCGCGTGCCGCCCGCTGCCGTTCCTCGCCGCAGAGGAACCCAAGCTGCAGGATGTGGCGGGCGAGATCCTCAGCAATCCACTGGGCAAGAAGGACTAGGCCGTGAACTCATAAAAGGAAGGTGTTTTGATGGGTTTGAGAGACCAAACTGTCTCGAAACCACCTCTTGCCTTGGCGGACGCCAAGGCGGCGAGCCGCTTCCGGTCATTTTGGTCTCTCAAACCCATCAAAACACCTTCCTTTTATGAGTTCACGGCCTAGCAGGCTGCTGAAGAAGTCGCGACGATTCCGCTTGTCATGATGATTTGATCGGATTTCGGGATTTTGGCGGATGATTTCCCGGCATCGGATGCCGGGTTGCCTGCCATATCGGCCAAGAGATTGATCATGCCGGTGTTTCCT
>JANNFV010000047.1:0-2048 GCA_031380285.1 Hyphomicrobiales bacterium
GGGGTTGACAGCTCACACCCGGCCGGAGGACGCGCCGCGCCGCACGGCGGGAACCGTCAATTCCATCCGCAGCACCTTTTCCGACATCGAGCGCGAGAACGAGGCTTTACGCGCCGCTGTGGTGGGGGCCGAGACAGTCATCGAGATCGACACGCGGCTGATCGATCCTTCGCCCTATCCGGATCGGTTCGCCGATGACGGAGGGCCGTCCTTTGTCAGCCTCAAGGCCTCGCTCGCCGAGCGCGGCCAGGAAGTTCCCGTGTTGCTGCGCCCGCATCCTGATGCGAATGGCCGCTACCAGACGGCTTTCGGCCACCGCCGCATCCGGGCGCTTGGCGAATTGGGCCGCCCGGTGCGGGCGCTGGTGCGCGGTTTGTCCGATGATGATCTGGCTGCCGCTCAAGGCATCGAGAACGCGGCGCGTGCCGATCTCAGCTTCATCGAGCGCGCGGTGTTTGCGCTGCGCCTGGAAGAGGCGGGGCGTCCGCGCTCCGTGGTGCAGCAGGCGCTGGCCATCGACAAGGCGGAGGCGTCCAAGCTCGTGGCCGTGGCGCGTGCCGTGCCGATGCCGATCATCCTGGCCATTGGCAAGGCAAGCCGGGCAGGGCGGCCACGCTGGCAGTCCTTGGCCGATGCCCTGGGCAAGCCGGAGGCGTCGATGCGCGTCGCGCAGCTGGTCAGCGATGCGGATTTAAAGCTGCTGGACAGCGACGCGCGCTTCGTGGCCGCGTTCGATACGGCACGCCGTTCCGCCGCCGTTGCGGCCCAGCGGCGGCCTGTGCGCACGGTGATCAAGTCAGCCGAGGGCAGGATCATCGCCAAGGTCGTGGATGCTGCAGGGGCCAGCCAGATCCAGATCGATCGCAAGCAGCACGCGGCCTTCGCAGATTTCGTGGCGCGTGAATTGCCCGCGCTGTTCGACCGTTTCACCCAATCCGATGGGGCGGCTCCCGGTCGCCACAGACGATCCTGACCAGCAACAGAGGAGCATCGAGAAGCAAAAGAAAAAGGCCCCCAAACGTCTCCGTCCGGAAGCCCTTCTCATCGTGTGAGAACCTGAGAATCACACTTCCGCGAATCCCTGTCAAGAGTCGGCGTCACTTTGGCGGACAGATTTCTTTTGCCTGATGAAGGCAAAACACCATGCATACGCACATACCAGCGACGTCCTTTGGACGGCGACCGGCTACGCTCGGCCAGATTGCGGCCCAGATCAAGATTCAGAGCGCCATCGACGCCGCCGGCAAACCCGGATCGAACGCCCCGGCCGCCATCAACAAATGGCACCTGTTTCGCACCTTGACCGAGATCCGGGAGCGGCTCGGCATCTCGGACCGCGCCTTGAGCGTGCTGAATGCGCTGCTGTCCTTTCACCCCGAGACAGCCCTGTCGCTGCCCAGACCGCGTCTTGCAGGTGATCCGGGTGCCGGGACGGGCGAGGCGACCGCTGGCGAGACCGCATCCGCGTCCTGCGACCTTGTCGTGTTTCCCTCCAACCGCCAGCTTGGCCAGCGGGCGCATGGCATGGCTCCTGCGACGCTGTGGCGGCATCTGACGGTGCTGGTGCAGGCCGGGCTGATCATCCGGCGCGATAGCCCCAACGGCAAGCGCTACGCCCGCAAGGATGCCACGGGGCAGGAGCGCTTCTCCGACGCCTTCGGGTTTGACCTGACGCCGCTGGTGGCCCGCGCCCCCGAGTTCGAGGGCATGGCCGACGACCTGCGTGCCGCGCAGAAGCGGCGGTATCTCACCAAGGAACGCATCTCGCTGCACCGGCGCGACGTCACCAAGACGATCGCACTGGGGCTGGACGAGGGATTGCCCGGAGATTGGGAGAGCTATCGGCAGCGGGCCATGGCGCTGATGACGCCGCTCAGGCGACTGCGCGACGACCGCGATCTGGAGCAACTGGCTGCTGACCTGGTGGCGTTGCGCGCTGATGTGACCAAAGCACTGGAATCGCATCTCAATGCACAGAATATGCAGTGCAATGACCATCACAATGATGAGCACCAATCTAATTCAAATACCGACTGTCACACAGATAT
>JANNFV010000051.1:0-2111 GCA_031380285.1 Hyphomicrobiales bacterium
TGGTGGCGTGTCGTTTGGTGACCAGGATGCGAAGATCGCCCGAGGCGTCGATGTGCTGATTGCAACGCCCGGCCGCCTGCTGGACCATTTCGAGCGCGGCAAGTTGCTGATGAACGGCATCGAGGTGCTGGTGATCGACGAGGCTGATCGCATGCTGGACATGGGCTTCATCCCGGACATCGAGCGCATCTGCAAGCTGACCCCGTTCACCCGGCAGACCCTGTTCTTCACCGCGACGATGCCGCCGGAAATCCAGCGGATCACCGAGCAGTTTCTCTCCAATCCGATCAAGGTTGAGGTGTCGCGCCCTGCTACGGCGGCCACGACAATCACCCAGTTGCTGGTGGCGTCGGGGTCCAAGGATTTCGAGAAGCGCGACACGCTGCGCCGCGTGCTGCGCGATGCGGTCGATCTCAAGAATGCGATCATCTTCTGCAACCGCAAGCGCGATATCTCCGTCGTGGTCAAGTCGCTGGAAAAGCATGGCTTCAACGTGGGCGGCCTGCATGGCGACATGGACCAGCGCGCCCGCATGGCGATGCTGGCGTCCTTCAAAGACGGCCGGGTGCCGCTGCTCGTGGCGTCCGATGTCGCGGCGCGTGGCCTCGACATTCCCGATGTCAGCCATGTCGTGAACTACGACATTCCGATCCACGCCGATGACTATGTCCACCGCATTGGTCGCACGGGACGCGCGGGCCGGACGGGAACAGCGCTTTCCATCGCGTCGAAGGCCGACATCAAGTATCTCGATGCCGTGACGGCGTTGCTGAAGAAGGACATTCCCTGGGACGGTCCTTCGCTGAACGACTTCGTGCCCTCCGCCTCGGATGAGGCGGATGAGCGACCGCGCCGGGACAGCAGGCGTGGACGGGATGGCGATTCGGCACCCAAGGGACGCAGGGGCGAGCGTGATCGTGAAAAGCCGTTCGCCAAAGCGCCGGTTCGTGACGAAGCCGTCGCGCCGCGTGACGAGCCCGCCAAGGCGCGGCCATCGGCGGCTCCCCGGCCGGCCCGATCCGAACCGGCAGCGCCTCCTCCTGTCAGACCTGTCTCGCGGGACACCGATTCACGCCGTCGCTACCAGGAAGACGATGGCCCGTCGGTAAAGGGATTGGGCGACCACATGCCAGGCTTCCTGATGCGTCCTGTGCGCAAGAACGGCTCCTGATATCCGCCAGGTTTTGGTCGAATTGATGCGAGTCGACCGGAAAACTTAACTCGACCTTAAAGCCCACATGACATGATTTACGTCAGTGTAATGGGTTTTGGGGACAATGATGTCGCAAAGCAGAAGCGACTATGAGCGCACGATCTCCATCGGAGAGAAAGCATTCGCCCATATCCGCGGACACCGAACCGCGGCTTATCCCCGTGCTTATGAGCTCTGGTACACCTATGTGACCGGGCATCACCCCGCTCTGATGCGGGCGATCAACGACCTTTTGCGCAAGTTTGGTCGCGTGACACAGTCCGAACTGGACGACATCTATGATCGTTTCATCAACACCAACCGCTTCACGGCGGAAGCCGAGCGCGCCACCGTGCGGCTCCTCAGCCAGATGGACACCGTTGGCGAAGCGCTGGACGCAGCCAAAGGCGAAATCAACGAGTATCGTGGAACCCTGAATGGCTCGGTCGACGAGATGGAGCATGGCGTGGGCGAAGAGCGCCTGCGAACCATCATCGGAGAACTGATGACTTCGACCCGGAACATGTCCCGGCTGAATGCCAAGCTCTCCGAGCAGCTTGGCGAGGCAAAGACCGAAGTGGTGGAACTGCGCGAGGCGCTTGAATCCATCCGGACGGAAAGCCAGATCGACCCTGTCACCACGCTGGCAAACCGCATGTTCTTCGACACGGCACTGGCGGATGCCTTGCGCCACGCACAGCGCAGCGGCGACGAGCTTGCTGTGCTCATGACGGATATCGATCACTTCAAGAAGTTCAACGACACCTATGGCCACCTCACGGGTGATCAGGTGTTGCGGCTGGTCGCACTGTCGATCAAGCAGAACGTCAAGGGGCTTGATACGGCTGCACGGTTTGGCGGCGAGGAGTTCGCCATCATCCTGCCTGGATGCAGTTTGCGTGGAGCGATCCAGGTCGGT
>JANNFV010000107.1:0-2473 GCA_031380285.1 Hyphomicrobiales bacterium
CAGGGCAAGGCGCGCGTGGCCTTCGCAGCCCCCTACCCCGGCAAGATCATCCCGCTGCGCCTCTCTGAACTGGGCGGCACGCTGATCTGCCAGAAGGACAGTTTCCTGGTCGGTGCCAAGGGCGTTTCCATCGGCATCGCCTTCCAGAAGAAGATCATGACCGGCCTGTTCGGCGGCGAAGGCTTCATCATGCAGAAGCTTGATGGCGATGGCTGGGTGTTCTGCCACGCCGGAGGGTCGATCCTGGAGCGCCAGCTTCAGCCGGGCGAGGTGTTGCATGTCGATACGGGCTGCGTGGTCGCCTACACCGCGGGCATCGATTTCGACGTGATCCGGGCGGGCGGCGTCAAATCCATGATCTTCGGCGGTGAAGGCGTCTTCTTCGCGCAACTCACCGGACCCGGCCATGTCTGGTTGCAGTCTCTCCCCTTCTCGCGCCTCGCCGGGCGCATCCTTGCCAATGCTGCGGGCGGTGCCGAGGAAGGCTCCGTGCTGGGCGGCCTGGGGCGTGTGTTTGACGGAGACAACAGTTGAACCGGCTTGCCTGACCGCCCCTTCACCGTTACAACATAGTTGTAACAAGACTGAAGGCAGAGATCGACATGCGGACCGCCATCCGGAAGATGGGCAATTCCTCGGGTGTCATCATTCCGAAGGCCATTCTCGCCGAACTCAAGGTTGCCGCGGGCGACGCCGTCGACATGCGCGCCGAGAACGGCAAGGTGCTGATCGAGCCCATCCGCAAAACTCTGCGGGAAGGCTGGGCCGAGGATGCGAAGAGGATCGCCGCTGAGGAGGCCGTGGATACCGAGTGGCTTGAGTTCCCGAATGACGCGGACGAAGCGCTCGCATGGTGAGGCAAGGCGACATCTGGCTGGTGCGTTTCGATCCGACGGTCGGTACCGAAATCCAGAAAACACGCCCTGCCATGGTGGTCTCTCCCGGCGTGATCAACAACCACCTGAACACGGTGATCGTTGCACCCATGACCACCGGGAGCCGCCCTGCCGGATTTCGTGTGCCAATCGACTTTGACGGCAAGCAGGGCCTGATCGTGCTGGATCACCTGCGCTCTGTCGACAAGCGGCGCTTTGTGCGAAAGCTTGGCGCGGCACCAGACGACACGCGCAGGACGGCATTGGCTGTGTTGCGCGACATGTTCAACGAATGAACCGAGGCGAACAGGTCAACCATGCCCCACTATGACACCATTGTCGCCGGCATTGGCGGGATGGGCTCCTCCGCCTGTTACCATCTGGCAAAGCGCGGTCAGCGCGTGCTGGGCCTCGAGCGCTTCGATCTCGGCCATGCCATGGGGTCTTCCCACGGCATGACGCGTATCATCCGCATCGCTTATTTCGAGGGTACGCAATATGTGCCGCTGCTCAAGCGGGCCTCTCAGCTCTGGCAGGAAACAGGCGCGGAGGCGGGAACCCAGCTCTTCTTCAAGACGGGTTCGCTCGATATCGCGCCGGAGGGCGCGGGCTTTGCCGAGAGTTCGCTGAAATCCTGTATCGAGCACGACCTGCCCCATGAGCTGCTGTCCCATGCGGATCTTGCTCGGCGATACCCGCAGTTTCGCCTGCCCCACGGCAACATCGCCAACTGGCAGCCCGATGGCGGTTTCATCGCCTCGGAGCGGGCAATCTATGCCCATGCCGGGCTGGCGATGAAGCACGGGGCAGAGTTGCGTTTCAACGAACCGGTGTTGTCCTGGAAGGCCACAGCCCATGGCGGCGTGGAGGTGACAACCGAACGCGATACCTACACCGCCGGCAGCCTCGTGCTGTCCTCAGGCGCCTGGATGCCGGAGCTCGTGCCGGTGCTGGGCAAGACCGAGCACATCGTCAAGCAGGCCATCGGCTGGTTCGGCGTGAAGCGGCCAGAGCAGTTCCAGCCCAATAACTTTCCTGTTTTCATCCTCACCGTCGAGGAAGGCAATTTCTATGGCTTCCCCCTGTGGGAGCATCCTGGCTTCAAGCTGGGCGGGCCGCATTTTGCCCGCGAGCCGATTGATCCCAACGACCCGGACCGCACGCCAAGCCCGAAGCAGGTCGCGGCCATCCGGGATTGCCTGCGCCGCTACATTCCCGATGCGGCGGGCGATCCGCTGACGATCAAGGGCTGCATGTACACGGTCACACCGGACGAGCATTTCGTAGTGGACACGCTGCCTGAAGCACCGCAGGTCGTGGTGCTGTCACCTTGCTCCGGCCATGGCTACAAGTTCTGCAGCGTGCTGGGCGAAGTCGCGGCGGATCTGGCGATCAAGGGCGAGACGCGTTTCGATATCTCGCCGCTTTCGATCCGGCGGCTTGCCGCGTGATGCGCTATATCTGATAGGCGCAACGGAACCCGCCCCAGTGGCGGCCACGTACCGTGATAGGAGCCACATACTCCTTCAGCACCACAACCTTGCCGCCGCCCATATCGCGGCGATAGGCGTGCACCAGATACGGCTGTGTCGAGCGCG
>JANNFV010000119.1:0-9599 GCA_031380285.1 Hyphomicrobiales bacterium
ACATGCAGCAGAACGGCAGCACGGTTGCGGGCAGGAAGATCGAATTGATCCTCAAGGACGACACAGGCGTGGCCGATGTCACACGCCGCATCGCCCAGGAGTTGATCGTCAACGACAAGGTGACCGCCATCGCCGGTTTCGGCCTGACACCGCTGGCACTTGCAACAGCGCCGCTGGCCACGCAGGCCAAGACGCCGATGGTGGTGATGGCGGCAGCCACCTCGATCATCACGGAGCGCTCACCCTTCATCGTGCGCACCAGCCAGGTCGTGCCGCAGATTTCAGGGCCGTTTGGAACGTGGGCCGCTGCCCAGGGCATCAAGCGCGTCGTCACCATCGTCTCGGACTTTGGTCCCGGCCATGATGTCGAGACTTCCTTCTCGGCCAGCTTCAAGGAAGCAGGCGGCCAGGTCGAGAACATGCGCGTACCGCTGCAGAACCCGGATTTCTCGCCCTTCCTGCAGCGCGTGGCCGATGCCAAGCCGGAGGCGCTGCTGGTCTTCGTGCCATCGGGCGCAGGCTCGGTCTTCATGAAGCAGTTCGCCGAACGTGGCCTCGACAAGAGCGGCATCCGCCTCATCGGCACCGGCGACGTGACGGATGACGACATCCTCAACGCCATGGGCGACGTGGCGCTGGGTGTCACGACCGCGCACCACTATTCCGCCGCCCATGACAGCCCCGAGAACAAGGCCTATGTCGAGGCCTTCCGCAAGGCCAACAACGGCCTGCGCCCCAACTTCATGTCGGTCGGCGGTTATGATGGCATGCACGCCCTTTATGAGGGTCTGAAGAAGACCAACGGCGCGGGCGGCGAAGCGCTGGTCGATGCCATGAAGGGTCTGAGCTGGGTCAGCCCGCGCGGTCCCATGTCGATCGATCCCGAGACCCGCGACATCATCCAGAACGTCTATATCCGCAAGGTCGAAAGGGTAAATGGCGAACTCTACAACGTCGAATTCGCGACGATCCCCAACGTCAAGGATCCGGCGAAGGCGAAGAAGTGATTGTCGGCGGATCGATATCCTGACATGCGCAGCCCTTCAGAGTGCTTCCTTCGCCCCTTGCGGGAGAAGGTGGTCGGCGGATGCCGACCGGATGAGGGGTATCGCGGAGCGAACCCTCAAGGCGATTTGATGCTATGAAGCCGTGCCTCGCTTGCTTCGCACGATCCCTCATCGGTCATCGCTCACGCGATGACACCTTCTCCCGCAAGGGGAGAAGGACAGGAGGAGGCCAGCCTCCATGCTGACACTGCTCTTCGACGGCATCGCCTATGGCATGGTGCTGTTCGTGCTCGCCAGCGGATTGTCCGTGACGCTGGGGTTGATGAATTTCGTCAACCTCGCGCACGGCGCCTTCGCCATGGCGGGTGGCTATGCCGCCGTGATCCTGATGCAGCGTTTCGGCGTCCCGTTCCTGTGGACATTGCCTGCCGCCTTCGTGCTGTCGGCGGCAGCAGGCCTGCTGCTGGAGCGCCTGCTCTATCGCCCGATGTATGCCAAGAGCCATCTCGATCAGGTGCTGTTCTCGATTGGCCTTGTGTTCATGGCGGTTGCCGCCACGGATTACCTGATGGGCTCCACGCAGCAGATCATCCGCCTGCCGACCTGGCTGCAGGGCCGCTTCGATGTGCTGGGCGTCAGCGTCGGACGCTATCGCCTCTTCGTGATCCTGCTGTGCGGCCTGCTGGCCCTCGCGCTGCAATGGGGCTTCGTGCGCACCCGCTTCGGCAGCCGCCTGCGGGCCGCCGTGGATGATGCCCGCGTGGCGCGCGGCCTGGGCATTCCGGTGAATGCGCTTTTCGCTTTCACCTTTGCCATGGGGTCGGGACTGGCGGGCCTTGGCGGGGCGCTGGGTGTCGAACTGCTGGGACTGGACCCAACCTTCCCGCTGAAGTTCATGATCTCGTTCCTGGTCGTCGTCACCGTGGGCGGCACCTCCACCATCACCGGGCCCTTTCTGGCCGCCATGCTGCTGGGCATCGCTGATGTCACCGGCAAGTACTTCGTGCCGCAGATCGGCGCCTTCATCATCTATGCCGTGATGGTCACGGTGCTGTTGATCCGGCCCGAAGGGCTGTTCGCCAGGTCGCGGACATGAGCGACGCGAACACCGCCTTGCAGGACAGGATCCGCACCTCGCTGAGTGCCACGCGCCGCTGGCACCCGGCCGAATTCGTGTTCTGGGCCATGGCTTTCGCGGCATTTTTCCTGTTCCCGCGTCAGCTGCTGATTCTCAACGAAATCGCGATCATCGCGCTCTTCGCCATCTCGCTCGACCTGATCCTGGGCTATGCTGGCATCGTCTCGCTGGGCCATGCGGCCTTCCTGGGTGTGGGAGCCTATGCGGCGGGACTGGTTGCCATCCACATCACGGGCGATCCCCTGCTGGGCCTGGCAGTTGCCGTGGTGATCTCGGCGGCGCTCGGCCTCGTCACCAGTCCGCTCGTGCTCAAGGGCAACGACCTGACGCGCCTCATGGTGACTCTGGGAATTGCACTTCTGCTGCATGAACTCGCCAACTCCATGGGCCGCATCACGGGCGGAGCGGATGGCCTGCAGGGCGTGGTGATGACGCCGTTGCTGGGGCGGTTCGAGTTCGATCTCTTCGGCAGGACGGCCTATCTCTATTCGCTGACCGTGCTGCTGGTGCTGTTCGTCGTGGCACGGCGCATCGTGCATTCGCCCTTCGGCCTGTCGCTCAAGGCGATCCGCGACAACCGCTTGCGGGCGGCGGCCTCCGGCGTGCCACCGGCGAAACGGCTGGCGGCGGTCTACACGCTGGCGGGGGCCTATGCGGGTGCCGCCGGTGCGCTTCTGGCGCAGACCACGCAATTCGTCTCGCTCGATGTGCTGGCCTTTCACCGCTCCGCCGATGTCATGCTGGTGCTGATCATCGGCGGCACGGGTTATCTCTATGGCGGCATCATCGGGGCCATCGGCTTCAAGTTCCTGCAGGACTGGCTGTCGGCGCTCACCCCGCAATACTGGCAGTTCTGGATCGGGCTGATCCTGGTTGTTTTCGTGCTGGGTGGCCGCGAGATCATCCATGGCGGCATCAAGGGCCTGCTGCGACGCCTGCCCATTGGAGTGTCGCGCCCTAAGGAAGGAGCGCAACCATGACGGTTGCCCTCCAGACCTTCGGCCTCAGCAAGCATTTCGGCGGCATCACGGCGACGGATGACGTGTCGTTCACGCTGGAGACCGGTGCGCGCCATGCTCTCATCGGCCCCAACGGCGCGGGCAAGACAACGCTCGTCAACCTGCTCACAGGCGTTCTGGCACCCAGCGCAGGGCGGGTTTTCCTGATGGGGCAAGACCTCACCGGCCTGAACCCCGAGGCGCGGGTGAAGCTGGGGCTGGCCCGCACCTTCCAGATCAACCAGCTCTGTGCCTCGATGACGATGCTGGAGATGATCGCGCTGGTCGTCGCCGAGCGTCTGGGGTTGGGATCAAGCCCCTTCCGTACGCTTGATCGTGAAGCAGCAGTGATCAGCGAAACCGCCGACATCGTCTCGCGCTTCAGGCTCACAGACATCCTCGATGAAACCATCGCCACCCTGCCTTATGGCAAGCAGCGCCAGATCGAGATCGCGGCAGCCTTTGCCGCCAGGCCCCGCGTGCTGCTGCTGGACGAACCGGCAGCGGGCGTGCCGGAAGCCGAGCGGCAGGAACTGCTGAACACGGTCGCCGCCCTCCCCGCCGATGTCTCGGTGCTGCTGATCGAGCATGACATGGACATCGTCTTCCGCTTCGCCACCCGCATCACCGTGCTGGTGAATGGCAAGGTGCTGGCGGAAGGGGCACCGCAGGAGGTCGCCCGCGATCCGCGCGTCAAGGAAGCCTATCTCGGCGAGGCCGTCCATGGCTGACCTCCTGCGCATCGAGGGCCTGCGGGCGGGCTACGGGGAAGCGGTCGTGCTGTCCGATATCAGCCTGACGCTGAGACAGGGCCGCTCGCTGGCGCTGCTGGGCCGCAACGGTGTCGGCAAGACCACGCTCGTCAACTCCATCATCGGCGTCACGCGGCGCTTCTCCGGCACAGTGGTGCTGAACGGCGAGGATATCACGCAACGCACGCCCGAGCAGCGTGCACACTCTGGCATCGGCTGGGTGCCGCAGGAGCGCAACATCTTCCGCTCGCTCACCGTCACCGAGAACATGACGGCAGTTGCCCGCCCCGGAGCATGGACGCCGGAGCGGGTCTTCCAGTTGTTTCCCCGCCTGGCCGAGCGCAAGACAAACCTTGGCGGGCAGCTTTCCGGCGGTGAACAGCAGATGCTCGCCATCGGCCGCGCGCTGGTGCTCAATCCGCGCCTGCTGCTGCTGGATGAGCCGACGGAGGGGCTGGCACCGCTCATCATCGAGGAGCTTTTGTCCGTGCTGCAAAAGCTGCTACGAGACGAAGGCATCGCTGCCATCGTCATCGAGCAGCATGCCCGCAAGATTCTCGGCCTCACGGATGACGCCATCATCCTGGAGCGTGGCCGCATCGTCCATTCATCAGACAGCCAAACGCTGCTGACGGAACCCGATCATCTGGAGCGCTATCTGGGTGTGGGAATGCAAAACTAGGTCAACAGGAGAAACGCCATGAGCGCCAGAACAAAACCGCCCTTCCGGGCCGACATGGTGGGCAGCCTGCTGCGCAGCGCTGCCGTGAAGGATGCCCGCGAGAAGCGAACAGCGGGCGCCATCTCCGCCGCTGAGCTTGCCAGCATCGAGGATGCCGAGATCAAGACGCTGGTGAAGAAGCAGGAAGCGGTCGGGTTGCAGGCCGTGACCGATGGAGAATTCCGCCGCTCCTTCTGGCATTTCGATTTTCTCGAAAACCTGACCGGCGTGCTCGGCCATGATACGGCGGGCATCGCCTTCAAGGGCGTGACTACCAAGGGCCACGGCGTGCGCGTCACGGGCAAGATCGATTTTCCCGATGATCATCCGCATCTCGCGCATTTCAAGT
The DNA here is from genome assembly GCA_031380285.1 of Hyphomicrobiales bacterium. Taxonomy (GTDB): domain Bacteria; phylum Pseudomonadota; class Alphaproteobacteria; order Rhizobiales; family Beijerinckiaceae; genus JADCCX01. The sequence goes on from JANNFV010000119.1 coordinate 4,966, forward strand.
ACCTGAAATCAGTGACCGGTCACGTGCCGAAGATGACGATCCCCTCGCCCTCGATGCTGCATTATCGCGGTGGCCGGAAGGCGGTCGACATCAGCGCCTATTTCAACATGGACGACTACTACGCCGATCTCGGCAAGGCCTATGCCAAGGCGGTCAAGGCGTTCTACGACGCGGTCTGCCGCTACCTCCAGCTTGATGACACCAGCCTGTCTTATTTTTGCGACCCCGAGCAGCGCAAGATGCTGGCCGAGCGCGGCGATGATCCCGACAAGCTGATCTTCATCTACCGCGACATCCTCAACACCGCCACCGCCGCCAAGCCCGCCGACATGACGATCACCACCCATACGTGCCGGGGCAATTTCAAATCCACATTCATCGCGTCGGGCGGCTATGAGCCGGTGGCCGACATGGTGTTCAACCAGATCAATGTCGATGGCTACTTCATGGAATGGGATGATGATCGCTCCGGCGGCTTCGAGCCGCTCCGCCATCTCCCCAAGGGCAAGCACGTGGTGCTGGGCCTCGTCACCTCGAAGTTCGGCGAGATCGAGAGCAAGGACAACCTCAAGCGCCGCATCGAGGCCGCTGCAAAATTCGCCCCGCTCGACCAGCTTTGCCTCAGCCCGCAATGCGGCTTTGCCTCCACGGAGGAAGGCAACGTGCTGGCCGAGGACGAACAATGGGCGAAACTCTCGCGCATCGTCGAGGTGGCGAAAGAGGTCTGGGGCTGATGGCTTCGAGCGATCCCGGCGCAGGACGCAAGCCACGGTTCGTGTTGCCGGATCTGGCCTGTGATGCGCATTGCCACGTCTTCGGACCGGCGGAGCGCTTTCCTTATGCGCCAGAGCGTCGCTACACGCCTGAAGATGCACCGAAGGAAGCCTTGGCCGCGCTCCACCGCCGCCTTGGCCTCAGCCGTGCCGTCATCGTGCAGGCGAGTTGCCACGGCACCGACAACGCGGCGATGCTGGATTGCATCGCCGATGCTCCATCGCGTCTCAAGGGCGTGGCGATCGTCGATGACAGCTTTGGCGAGCGGGCGCTGACGGAACTTCACGCAGGCGGCGTGCGCGGCGTGCGCTTCAACTTCGTGAAGCACCTGGGCGGAGCGCCGGACATGGCGGTGTTCCACCGGGTGATCGAACGGATCAAGCCGCTGGGCTGGCACGTCGTGCTGCATCTCGATGCGCCCGACATCGCCGAGTTGGCACCCATGATCGCCGCGCTTCCGATGACCGCCGTGATCGATCACATGGGCCGCACGCCCGCCGTGAACGGAACAGCGCAGGCCCCGTTCCAGGAACTGCTGCGCCTTGTTCGTTTCCCCCATGTCTGGGTCAAGGTGTCTGGTGCCGAGCGCATTGCCGATCCGCCCTTCCGTGCAGCCATCCCCTTCGCGCAAGCGTTGATGGCTGCGGCACCGGACAGGGTGCTGTGGGGAACCGACTTCCCCCACCCCAACCTGAAGCATCCCGTCGATGAAGCCGACCTCGTCGACATGCTTGAGGATTATGGCGACAGTGCCGCCCTGAAGGCGCTGCTCGTCGACAACCCCGCCCGCCTCTACGGCTTCTGACCAAGGGAGAAACGCCCATGCTCGACCGTCGCCACGCCATCATTCTCGCCGCAAGCCTCGCAGCGCAGCCCTTGCGGGCGCAGGTGCGGTATCCCGACCGTCCCATCCGGCTGATCGTTCCCTTCGGTCCCGGTGGCCTCGCCGATGTGACGGCCCGCGTGGTGGGCGAGAAAGTCGGCCAGTTGCTGGGACAGCAGATCGTCATCGTCAACCAGCCCGGCGCGGCAGGCGTGGCGGCGGCGCGCGCCGCGCTTGGCTCGCCCGCCGATGGCTACACGCTGATGCTGTTCACCAACGGCACGGCGATCAGCGTGCCACTGGTCAAGGAACTGGGCTATGATCCCCTCACCCAGTTCACGCCGGTGTCGTCGCTGGGCTTCTTCGATTTTCTGCTGATGACCAGCGCGGATCACAGCCACCGCAGCCTCGCTGATCTTCTGGCAGCGGCACGGGCGAAGCCAGGTGCGATCAACATCGGCACCATCAACGTGGGGTCATCGCAGAACCTCTCTGCCGTGCTGTTCAAGACGATGGCGGGGCTGGACCTGACCATCGTGCCGTTCCGCACCACGCCTGACGCCATCACCGCCGTCCTGCGCAAGGATGTGGACATCATCATCGACGGCTATGTGGGCGGCAAGTCGCTTTTACAGGAGGGCAAGCTGCGGGCGCTCGCCACCTCCGGCCCGGTGCGCTTCTCCGGCCTGCCGGATATCCCGACCGTTGCGGAAAGCGGCGTGCCCGGCTTCGACGTGACGTCCTGGAATGCCGTCTTTGCGCTCGCGGGCACACCGCCCGCAATCATCGCCACGCTCAACGCCGCGATTCAGACCGCGCTGACCGATCCAACGGTGCGCCAGCGCCTGCTTGATCTTGGCATCGAGCCGCGCGGTGGCCAGCCCGATGCCATCGGCCAGCGTCTGCGCCAGGACATCATCCGCTGGAGCGAGGTCATCACCCGCGCCGGCATCCAGCAACAGTAAGAGACCCCACCGATGCAGAACGAACCCTGTTACGACATCGCCCATCTCGGCCATGTCGAGTTGCTGACCAACAAGCCCGAGGCCAGCCTGGATTTCTTCGTCAACATCCTCGGCCTGACCGAAAGCGGTCGCGAGGGCGATTCCGTCTATCTCCGCGCCTATGACGACTACGAGTTCCACACGCTGAAACTGACGGCCGCGACCACCACCGGCGTCGCCCATATCGGCTACCGCGCGGCCAGCGAGCAGGCCTTGCTGCGCCGGGTCAAGGCCATCGAAGCCATGGGTTGCGGCATTGGCTGGACCGACGGCGACTTCGGCCATGGCCGCTCCTATCGTTTCCGCGATCCCGATGACCATGTCTTCGAGATCTATTTCGACACGAACAAATACCAGCCACCCATGGCCGAAATGCCCGCCCTCAAGAACCAGGCGCAGCGCAACCATGGCCGAGGCGCGGGCGTGCGGCGCATTGACCACCTCAACCTGTTGGCGCAGGACGTGGGCGTGATCCGCGATTTCATGCCCAGGGCGTTGGGCAGCCGCGTGACCGAGCAGATCGTGCTGGAGAATGGCGATGTGGGCGGCTGCTGGTTCACGGTCAATAACAAGAGCTACGACATCGCCTACACCCGCGACCACACGAAAAGCCGCGCCCGCTTCCATCATGTCACCTATGCCGTCGATCAGCGCGAGCAGGTGCTGCAGGCAGCCGACGTGTTTCTCGAAAACGGCGTCTTCATCGAGACCGGGCCGCACAAGCACGCGATCCAGCAGACCTTCTTCCTCTATGTCTATGAACCCGCAGGCAACCGCATCGAGGTCGCCAATGCGGGTGCCCGCCTCATTCTCGATCCGGACTGGAAGCCCGTGACCTGGACCGAAGCCGAGCGCAAGAAGGGCCAGGCCTGGGGCCTCAAGACCATCGAGAGCTTCCACACCCACGGCACGCCGCCAGCGGAGCATTGATCCTGCGACCTCTTGCTCATCGGCGGCAAGTTTGAACGACAGCACCGCATACCTCTTCCTTCCCCCTTGCGGGGAAGGTGGCCCGGAGGGCCGGATGGGGATCGCCGATACGATGGCGCGTGATTCTCAACCACCCCCATCCGTCACGGCTTCGCCGCGACACCTTCCCCGCAAGGGGGAAGGCAAGAATAGAGCCCCTTTCAATCAGGCCTGATGCCATCCGCGAACGGATCGCCCGCATCGCGCAGCAGCAGCGCCTCGCCCGTCACATAGGCGCGGCCCGTGATGCTGGGGATGATGCGTCCGTCACGCCCGGGCTGATAGCTTGCCTCGAAACGGCTGCCGATGATGCTCTCCTGCACCCACGTGACGCCCGGCGCGAGCTTTCCATCCGCCTCGAGACACGCCAGCTTGGCGCTGGTTCCCGTGCCGCAAGGCGAGCGGTCATAGGCCCCGCCGGGACACAGCACGAAGCTGCGGCTGTTGCCGCCTGGCGTACCTGGCGGGCCGAAGATCTCGATGTGATCGACCGGGCTTCCGTCATCGCCACAAAGACCGGCAGTGTTGAGGGCCTGCTGTATGGCTTGCGCAGCGGCTGTAAGCTGCGCGATATTCGCCTGCACCAGGGCACAAGGCGCGTTCTCCGTCAGGAAGAACCAGTTGCCCCCCCAGGCGATATCGCCCGTCACCGCCCCCAGACCGGGCACATCCACCGCGACGCCCTTGCGGAAGCGATAGCTCTCGACATTGGTGATCCGTGCCTCGTTCCTGGACAGCAGCTCGAACGAGACAATGCCCACCGGCGTCTCGACCAGGTGGATGCCCGGCCCGATGCGGCCCATATGCGCCAACGTCACGGCGAGTCCGATGGTGCCATGGCCGCACATGCCGATCACGCCGACATTGTTGAAGAAGATGATGCCCGCTGCGCAGGACGGATCCTGCGGCGCGCATACCACCCCCCCGACCACCGCATCATAACCGCGCGGCTCATTGACCGCGAAACTGCGGACCCTGTCGAAATCCCGGGCGAAGACAGCACGCCGCTCCGCCATGGTGCCATCGCCCAGATCGGGGCCACCCTCGACGATCAGCCGCGTAGG
>JANNFV010000121.1:0-2221 GCA_031380285.1 Hyphomicrobiales bacterium
GCACCCACGTCTAACCGGCACCCACGTCTAACGGGCATCCACGTCTAACGGGCAGCAAAACGTGGATGGCCGAGTCAAGCCCGGCCAAGACGCCGGGGTTTGAATCGCTCTGGGCCTGTCATGCTGTCCTCATTGGGAAAAGTTGACATTCAGATTGAATGGAACAAATATGGAACGATAACACACAACAGGAGAGACAGATGACCAGTGCAGAAACTGCCAAAGCCTTCACCGATCTGCTGAAAGCGGGAGACCATCACGGTGCGGCCAGGCAGTTCAATGCCGCCACCATTGTCAGCATTGAAGCGATGGAAGGCCCCATGGCGCGGGTGGAAGGTGCCGCTGCCGTGCAGGCCAAGAGCGACTGGTGGTACGGCGCACATGAGGTGCACAGCGTGACGGCGGAAGGCCCCTTTGTGAATGGTGACCAGTTCGCGGTCCGTTTCGAAATGGACATCACCAACAAGGAAACCGGCATGCGTCACAAGGGATCGGAGGTCGGGCTCTATACGGTCAAGGACGGCAAAATCGTGGAAGAGAGGTTCATGTACGGTCAGTGATGAAAGCCCGGTTTGCACCGGGCTCTCACGCAGGCGCAGCTATCTTGAATAGACCAGCACCTTGAAGGTGTTGGGGAAGAACGTGTTGGCGTAATAGGGTGAGACGCTCGTCGTGACTTTCTTGGCGAAATCCGCTGATCCCTCTGCCGTCACGGCATAGAGCTTCTTGGTCTTGGCATCCATCGCCAGGGAGCGTACGCCCGCATGGGTGCCCAAGGCTTCGCTCTGCTTGTAGGTGTTGGCATCCACCTGCTCGAAGATGTTCATGATCGCGTTGACGCCGTTGGTCATGAAGATGCGCTTGAGTTCGCCATCATAGACGATGCCATCGTTGCCGCCGCCGATCTCGGCCGTGAACAGCACCTTGCCGTTCTCCATGTCCATCACGGCGAAGGACGGCTTCACCTTGTCACTGCCGCGGCAGGCCAGGAAGATGCGGCTGTTGGCGAGATCGAGCGCGATGGAATTGGTCGCGGCGCATCCCGGCGTCGGCCATTCCGCCGAAACCTTCATCGCCTTCATGTCGAATTTGTAGACGAGATCGAGATCGCGCGATGCCATGTAGAGATTGCCCTTGCCATCGGCTTCGGCATGCTCGGGCTTCTTGGTCTTGACCGGGATGACGCCCGCCTTCTCGAGGCCCGGTGCCTGCAGCACGACCAGGTCCGTGCCTTCCTTGCCCGAAGCCATGTTGACGAGGATGCGCTTTGTCACAGGGTCATAGTGGCTGGTGTCCAGTTCCTCGCCCAACTTGATCGGATCGCGTGCCTCCAGAGTCGACATCCTGAACGGCGTGATGGAACCGTCCTCGTTGTTGGAAATGCCGAGATCGAATTCCGGCATCAGGGTCGCGCCGTTGGAGCTTTGCGCTGTGGTCTTGTCGACCGTCCTGATCAATTTTTTCGCCGCCGTATCATAGACCTGAAGGCCTTCCTTGCGGTGGCCGATGTAAAGGCGGCTGGAAGCCTGGTCGAGCGCCAGATAATCCCAGGCACTGCCCTTGCCCTCGATGATTGTAGCGCTTTCCAGCTTCCAGCCGTCAAAGGCCAGCGCGGCTGTCGAAACGGTGGCGAGAAGTGCGCAAGCGCTTGCGATGAGTGTTCTTTTCATGGTCGGTTCCCCGTCTCTCGCCGGGCCTGACCAGCTTGTTGTTGATCTTTACGCCCGGATCGGGCGGACCTTGATCCATTCAATCCCGCCCGCCAATGGAAACAGGCAAGATCTCGCGTTCTATTTTGCCGTCGCCGCCACCACCGCCCGCTTGGCCATCACTCCGATGAGGTGGGCGCGATACTCCGCCGAGGCGTGGATATCGCCGTTCAGGCCCTTCGCTGCGGCCTTGAGGCCATCGACCGACTTGGCGTTGAACTTGGTGGACAGTGCCTTCTCGGCAGCGTCCCAGCGGAACACGCCATTCTCGCCTGCACCGGTGACCGCGACCCGCACAGTGGAGCCCTTCTTGGCGACGGCAACGCCGACCAAGGCATAGCGCGACGCAGGATTGGGGAACTTGGCGTAGGCGAACTTCGAGGACACCGGCACCACCACCTTGGTGATCATCTCGCCATCATCGAGGGATTCATCACCAAATATCCGCATTTACCCGATCGCTGAATTCAGAAAAGTTCTAGCTACTTCACCTTACCTTCAAACATTTGATA
>JANNFV010000161.1:0-5273 GCA_031380285.1 Hyphomicrobiales bacterium
TCAGTGCCGGGTCGCGGCCGATCAGCCGCGGTGCCAGGTGGTCGCGCAGCAGCGCCATCACCGACGAGCCGCCGGTGCCTATGGTGTAGGTGTAGCCCGTACCCTGGCTGCCGTCGTCGCAAGTGATGCGCACGAAGGGCGTCTCCTGGGTCACGAAGGACTGGATGGCATCGCTGCGCGGCACCGGCGGCGGCAGGTCGACGTGCAGCAGTTCCACCGAACGGATGCGGGTCATGCGTCAAAAGCCCATGGTGCGTGGCAGCCAGAGCGAGATCGCTGGCACATAGGTCAGGATCACCAGGCTGGCCAGCAGTGGCACCAGCCACGGCAGGATGGCCATGGTGGTGCGCTCAACGCTCAGCTTGGCCACCCGCGCCAGCACGAACAGCACCATGCCCATGGGCGGGTGCAGCAGACCGATCATCAGGTTGAGCACCATGACCAGGCCGAAGTGCACCGGGTCCACCCCCAGCTGGCGCGCAATCGGCAACAGGATGGGTACCAAGATGGTGATGGCGGCCGTAGGCTCCAGAAAGCAGCCAACGAACAGCATCAGCAGGTTCACCAGGATCAGGAACACGTGCTTGTTGTCCGTGATCGAGAAGATGAGGTTCGAGAAGGACGCAGCCGCCTGACTCACCGTCAGCAGCCAGGCGAAGATCGAGGCCGCCGTGACGATGAACAGCACCGAGGCCGTGGTCTCGATGGTGTCGAAGGTCGCCTTGGCGAGCGACTTCATGGTCATCGAGCGATAGCGCACCAGACCCAGGAACAGCGACCACATCACGGCCGCAACGGCGGCCTCGGTGGGCGTGAACCAGCCCAGCGTCATGCCACCGATCAGGATCACCGGGGTCATCAGTGCCATGACTGCTGAAAACTTGAGGACATAGTCCAGCAACAGGACCACCGCCAACGCCAGGAAAATGCCGGCATTCTGGGCCACGCCCACCTGCTCCAGCAGATACACGGCCAGTGGGAAGGCGAAGACCACGATGATCTCGATGCAGGCATGGCCGATGCGGCGCAGATCGAACGGAGCATCGGACCCCCAGCCCTTGAGGCGGGCAAAGATCATTACCGTGATCATCATGAAGACGGTCATCAGCACGCCCGGGATGACGCCGCCGAGAAACAGCGAGCCGATGGAGACATTGGCCATCATGCCGTAGATGACGAAGGGCAGGGATGGTGGGATGATCGGTCCCAGCGTGGCCGACGCCGCCGTGACACCGACCGCCACCTCGATGGGGTAGCCATGGTCCTTCATCGCCTTGATCTCGATGGTGCCGATTCCTGCCGCATCGGCAATGGCCGTGCCCGACATGCCCGAGAAGATGACCGAGCCGATGATGTTCACCTGCGCCAGGCCACCACGCATCCAGCCCACAAGATCGACCGCGAAGGCATAGATACGGCCCGTGACACCCGCGATGTTCATCAGATTGCCCGCGAGGATGAAGAAGGGAACGGCGAGCAGCGGGAAACTCTCGACACCTGCGATCATGCGCTGCGCCACGATCACGTCAGGCGCGCCACCATGCACCGCGAGATAGGCCAGCGACGCCGCGACCATGGACACGGCGACCGGCACGCCCAGCACCATCAGCAGGATGAACCCGCCCAGCAGGATGAGCATCAGCGTGTCTCCCGGAAATCATCAAGTTCGGAACCATCGAAGGCTCCGGGCCGCTCGAGCACGGAGTAGCCGCGCCGCCAGTTGTCCAGCGCCACCTTGGCGCTCCAGAAGGCCATGAGAACGAAGGCGACCAGCACCATCATGAAGAAGGGCCATTTGGGAAAGTCGATGGTGGTCATCCGCTCGTCAGGAATGATGCTCTTGTAGCGCCACACCAGCCAGCCGACATAGCCGAAGACGGCGATGCGCAGCAGGTCGACAAACGTGGACAGGATACGGCTCGTGCCGCCCTTGAGGTAGCGGTAGAGGAAATCGACATGGATGTGGCGCGAGGTCCGCACGCACATGGCCGAGCCGAGAAAGACAATCGCCACCAGGCAGAAGATGGCGATCTCCTCGGTCCAGGCGAAGCTGTTGTTGAGCACATAGCGCGTGAAGAACTGCAGGAAGACGCAACCGCACATCAGCCAGAAGATGGCGAGCGTCACCCAGTCTTCGGGGCTGTGATCGGAGAGATCAACAACCACCTCCACCTCGTCGAAGGTCTTGGCGATCTCTTCGGATGTGATCTTGGTGTGGATTTCGGCGGCGGATGGTTCAGCCACTGCGGTGCTCCGGGAAACTCTGGAAAACAATGGGGTGAGCGCCTGGCGCCCACCCCATGACCACATTCAGCGACGATGACGTCTCAGGAACCCGAGCCGGACTTGACGGCCTGGATCTTGTCCCAGTCAGCCTTGCGATAGCCGAACTGCTCGAAGGTCACGCCCTTGCCCACGGCCTCGAGATACTCGGCCTTGTTGATCTCGGTGACCGTCAGGCCCTTGTCCTTGAAGAACTGCACCAGCTTGGCCTCATCCGCCTTGATCTTGGCGGTTGCACGGGCAGCGGCTTCCTGCGTCACGTCGGTGAACACCTGCTTCTCGGCATCCGACAGCTTCTCCCACACACCCTTGGCGATCACGGTGTTGAGGTGATCGACGATGTGGCCGGTCAGCACGATGTGCTTCTGCACCTCGTAGAACTTCTTGGCCTCGATGGTGGTGAGCGGGTTCTCCTGGGCTTCCACCGTGCCGTTCTGCAGGGCGAGATAGACCTCAGCGAAGGCAATCGGCGTCGTGTTGGCACCGCAGGAGCGCGGCATGGCGAGATAGGCCGGAACATCGGGAACGCGAATCTTCAGGCCCTTCATTTCCGCGCAGCTCTTGAAGGCCCGGTTGGTCGAGGTGTGGCGGATGCCGTAATAGGTCACCGCCGTGATCTTGTGGCCGGTCTTCTCCTCGTAGCCCTTGGTGAGTTCCTTGAAGATGTCGCTCTTGGTGTAGGCCAGCAGATGATCGGCATCCCGGAAGGTGAAGGGATAATAGGTCACGCCGAGCGGCGCGAAGGAGCGGGCCGCAAAGCTGGAGCCGGACATGATGATGTCGACCGAGCCCAGCGACAGACCCTGGTTGATATCGGTCTCCTTGCCGAGCTGCGAGGCCGGGAACACATCCACGGTGTACTTGCCATTGGTGCGCTTGGCGATCTCGCCGGCAGCCCAGACGGCCTCGGTGTGGAAGGCTTCCGATGTCTCATAGACATGGCCCCATTTCAGCTTGGTCTGCGCCATGGCTGGAGCGGCGAGCAGCGAAAGGCTGGCGAATGCTGCCAAGGCGGTGAATGTGCGTCTTTTCATGGTGATCTCCTCCCGGTTGTGCGGTCTGTCTTCCAATTCAGCCGGGTGACGGTTCTTGTTGCCGCTTGCCCCGATGGCGTGGTTGTCAATTCGTCAGACCAATTCTCGTGAAGCTATCGGTGCCGGGATTGGTGTGTCAAGGCAAAGCCATCAAGCAAGCGCGAATTCCGACCCCGCCACGGTCTCCCGCTTCAGCGCTGCCATGTCCCAGGCGATGCCCAGGCCCGGCTCCTGCGAGGGAAAGGCGCGGCCATCGCGATGCGCCATCGGCAGGGTGGTGAGCGTATCGAGCTGCGGGATGTATTCCACCCACCGCGCAGTGGGCACGGCACAGCAGAGCGCCACATGCAGCTCCATCAGGAAATGCGGACAGACAGGGATGTTGAAGGTTTCCGCCAGATGCGCAACCTTCAGCCAGGGCGTGATGCCGCCGATGCGGGCGACATCGACCTGCACGACGGAGCAGGCGTTGCGCTGCAGGTATTCGCGGAAATGCAGCGGCGAATAGAGGCTTTCGCCCACCGCGATGGGGATGGTCGTGGAGGCGGAAAGCCGCTCATGCCCCGACAGGTCATCCGCCGTCAGCGGCTCCTCGAACCAGGCAATGTCGAGCGGCTCGTAGTGGCGTGCGCGGCGGATCGCTTCATCCACCTGGAATGCCTGGTTCGCGTCGGTCATGATCTCGAAGGTGTCGCCCAGCGCCAGGCGCACGGCGGCGAGCCGCGCCACGTCTTCGCGCACATGCGGGCGGCCCACCTTGATCTTGGCGCCCCTGAAGCCGTCGGCCTTGGCCCGCAGCGCATCATCCACCAGCGCCTGCGGCTCCAGATGCAGCCAGCCGCCCTCGGTCGTGTACATCGGCACGGAGTCCTGCGCCCCGCCCGCCATGACATGCAGCGGCAGGCTCGCTTTCTTGCAGCGCAGATCCCACAGGGCGGTGTCGATGGCGGCCAGCGCCAGCGCGGTGATGGCACCCACGGTCGTCGCATGGGTGAGGAACAGCAGGTCGCGCCAGATGCGCTCGACCTCTCCAGCCTCCCGGCCCAGGATCGCGGGGAGCAGCGTACGCTCCAGCAGCGCCATCACCGAGGGGCCACCCGTGCCGATGGTGTAGCTGTAGCCGATGCCGGTCGCGCCATCGGCATCGGTGATGCGCACCATGGGCGTTTCCTGGCTGACAAAGGACTGGATCGCGTCGGTGCGCTTCACCCTGGGCTTGAGATCGAGCATCCACGCCTCGATGCGGGTGATTCTGGCCATGGTTCCTCCGAGGCACTGTGATTGGCCGCAAGCCTAGGGCGGCTCAGGCTGCCTTCGCAAGCCGTGTGATTTTGCACGGGACAAGTCGGAGGCGGATTGTCTATCGTTTCGCCATGACCATCACGCTCACCATTCTCGGCGCCAAGGGTGGTCCGGCCATCCGGACCGGCGGCCCTTCCCCAACCTCCATGCTGCTGGATGTGGATGGCAATCTCTACGTCGTGGATTGCGGCCTGGGCGTCACGCGCGGTTTCGTCGAGGCGGGGCATTCGCTGCACGCGCTCTCCACCATCCTGATCACCCACCATCATTCCGACCACAACCTGGAATTCGGCAACCTCATCCACACGGCGTGGTGCGCGGGCCTTGGCACGCCCGTCACAGCCTATGGACCCAAGGGCCTGGCTGCCATGTGGCCGGCCTTCTGTGCGCTCAATGCCTTTGATATTGCGACCCGCATCGACGACGAGGGGCGACCGCCGCTCCAACCCATGGTGACGGTCACGGACTTTGCCGAAGGGCCGGTGTTCGACGATGGCATCGCCCGCGTCACGGCGATGCGCAACCACCATCCGCCTGTGACGGAGAGCTACGCGCTGCGCTTCGTGATCCGGCAATCTGCAGGCGACAAGGTGATCGTATTCTCGGGCGACACGGCCTTCATTCCGGCAATGATCCCGTTCGCGCGTGACGCCG
>JANNFV010000167.1:0-5142 GCA_031380285.1 Hyphomicrobiales bacterium
TTACCGAGATCTGCCCATACGCCTTGCGGAATTCGGCAATGTCCACCGCTACGAGCCGTCGGGTGCCTTGCACGGGCTGATGCGCGTGCGCGGCTTCACCCAGGACGATGCCCATGTGTTCTGCATGGATGACCAGATGGAGGCGGAGTGCCTGCGGATCAACGATCTCATTCTCTCGGTCTATCGTGATTTCGGCTTTGAAAGTTTTGAGGTCAAGCTGTCGACTCGGCCCGAGAAGCGTGTCGGTGGCGATCACCTCTGGGATCGGGCTGAATCCGTCATGACGCGCGTGCTCGACAAGATCGCGGCGGACAGCGGCGGCAAGATCACCACAGGCCTCAACCCCGGAGAGGGTGCCTTCTACGGACCGAAGTTCGAGTACACCCTGAAGGACGCGATAGGCCGCGAGTGGCAATGCGGCACGACGCAGGTCGATTTCAACCTGCCCGAGCGCTTCGGCGCGTTCTATATCGGTGCGGACGGCACCAAGCAGCAGCCCGTGATGATCCACCGCGCCATCGTGGGCTCGCTGGAGCGCTGGCTGGGCATTTTGATCGAGAACTACGCCGGGCATTTTCCGCTGTGGATCGCGCCGGAGCAGATCGTGGTCTGCACCATCACGTCCGAAGCGGACGCCTACGCCCACGAGGTGACGGAGGCAGCGCTGGCGCTGGACCTGAGGGCGCGGGCGGACCTGCGCAACGAGAAGATCAACTACAAGGTGCGCGAGCACAGCCTCGCCAAGACGCCGGTGATCTTCGCTCTGGGCAAGCGGGAGGCGGAGGAGCGGACGGTGAGCGTGCGGCGGCTGGGATCGCAGAGTTCGGTGGTGATGCCGCTGGATGAAGCGCTGCGGATGCTGGCGCTAGAGGCACGGGCACCGGATGTGGCGCGGCGGGGGTGAAGTCGTTGCAGCACTTGACGATACGCGGTACGTACCGCATATTCAATCATGATTGTCGGGTTCTCGGACCGCACGACCGAAAGTTTTTTCCGGGATGGTCTCTGTCCGGCCCGGTGGCGAAGTTTCGAAGCTGTGGCGGCACGAAAGCTCGATATGCTGGATGCCGCGGTTCGTCTTGACACTCTGCGGTCTCCCCCTGGCAACAGGCTGGAGGCGCTGAGAGGGGACCGCGACGGCCAGTGGAGCATCCGCGTCAACCAGCAGTGGCGCATCTGCTTCCGCTGGACACCGGAAGGTCCGGACGATGTCGAGATTGTCGATTACCATTGAGGAGTAAGCCATGCCGCGCGTCAGAACACATCCGGGGGAAGTGCTGCGGGAGGAATTCATGGCTCCGTTGGGCTTGAGTGCCCGTGCATTGGGCGAGGCCATCGGCGTGCCTGCGAACCGCCTCAGCGAGATCGCACGCGGTCGTCGCGATGTCTCTGCCGATACAGCGATCAGGCTTGGTCGCTATTTTGATACGGATGCGCGCTTCTGGCTGAACCTGCAGGCGGCGCATGACCTGTCGAAGGCGGAAGCCGGGCATGATTATTCGGGGATTTCGCGCAGGGCGACGTGAGCAAGCTCCAGCGGTCTTTTCGGATTACAGCCCGTCGTGTGTGGCGCGACATGCATTACGGCATTACGGGAGCATTCGGTCATTACGTCATTACGTCATTACGCATTACGGGGACATCATTACGGGGACATGATGCTAACTGAAACTCTGCACTCACCCGCATGCGCCTCATCCTGACCGCAGAGCGGGGACAGCTTCCGATTTCCTCCGCTCTCGCAAACGCTTCGCTTCGGAAAGCGGAAGCAGTCCCTGGTCTGCCCCCACTCACCCCCTTCTCCCCACCAGCACCTTCACCGTCGCCGCCACCACCAGCCCACACAACGCCGCCTTCGACACCGTCCCCATGGCACCGTCGATCAGCAGCGCATGCACCACGCTGCCGGTTACGACCACCACGGCCAGTGCCTTGTGGCCGAGCCGCCAGACCCTTGGCGCGATCCTGAGCCGCCCGCGCAGCGCCGCCAGCAGCGCCGCCGCAAATACCGCCCACATCGCGATGACGCCCCAGGCCGAGAACGGGGTGGGGGATTCGAACAGCAGTGCGTCGATCACATCGGGCGCGCTAGTCAGCCACAGCAGGCCTACATGGGCCGCGATCAGAACTACAAGTGCCGCACCCACCCAGCGGTGCAGACGGCGTCCCGGCCGGGCGGGCAGGCCGGGGAGATAGCCGCCCGCCAGCAGGGGCTGTGCCAGCACAAGCGCCAGCGCGACGATGCCTGCGAAGCCTGCGGCGATATAAATCGGCCCGCGATAGGCCAGCAGCGGGTTCGCCGCCGCGATGGCGATGGGCACTGCGATGGCAGCCGTGAACCCGGTCCAGATCAGGACGCTGCGGAGGGTCGCCACCGGCGATCAGGCGGGCTGCAGCACGAAATGGGCGCTGAGGTTCTTGTCCTTCGGGCTTGCCATGATGGGGCGCAGAAAGACCGTCTTGAAACCATCGCCCTCGTAGGCGAGGTGGCCGTGTGCCTGGCCGAAAGCCGGGATGATCTGCGGCATGTCCAGCCGGAACGTGCCATCCGCGCCGGTCAACGTGGCCCCATGGCTGCGCTGGTCGCTCTCGTAGCCCTCCGTCGTGTGGGCCCAGACCTGGATGCGGATGCCCGGCAATGGTGCGCCGTCCCCTGCGCGGCGTACGGTCCCCGACATGATGAACCCGCCGCCGCCGATACGGCTGACGACTGGTGCACCGGGCAGGTAGTTGTTGGCGCCACCGCGCATCGTCGGTGTGGGCGCCAGACCTTGCGCCTGGGCCGGGACCAGAAGTCCGGACGCTCCGGTGATGAACGTAGCTCCGGCCAGTGCGGTGCCGCCACGGATGAAGGTGCGTCGTGTTGCATGGGGCTGGTTCAACGGGATTCCTCCTGTCTCGTCCTGATGTTCGCCGTAACAATATACGAGACCTTCATCATACACAGCCCTCCGTGATGGCGCAGGTCAAATCCTGGTGATGCAGCCCATGTCGTTGCAGCCACGCAAACGGCATCTTGCATCAGCCATGCTTTGGCCCGCGCAATGGCGTGCTAACCTCTTCTGCAAGGGCGGCTGTGGGAGACCGCCCCTCACGGGAGGTTTTCATGACGATCCAACGCGCCGCTTTTGCCGCCGCGGCCATCGCGCTCACCATCGCAACCGGTGCCCAGGCGCAGACGCCAGCGCCGCCACCGCAGCCGCCGCAATTCCCCAACATGACGTTTTTCATCACCTCGACGTCGGGGCAGAACGGCGCGAATTTTGGTGGGCTGGAGGGTGCGGACGCCCATTGCCAGGCGCTGGCAACACGCGCAGGCGCGGGTTCCAAGACCTGGCGGGCCTATCTCAGCCAGCAGGCGATGGGCGGCAAGACAGCGGTCAACGCGAAGGATCGCATCGGCGCAGGCCCGTGGGTGAATGTGGCAGGCGTGCAAATCGCGGCGAACGTGGCTGATCTGCACGATCCGGCCAAGGCCAACATCAACGTCACCACGGGCCTCACTGAAACCAACCGCATGGTGATGAGCCGTCTGTTCGTGGTGAATTACCACGATATCCTCACCGGATCGAACGCCGATGGTACGGCACCCGCCGCCGACAAGGATCTGACCTGCGGCAACTGGACCAAAGGCGGAGAGGGGTCGGCCATGGTCGGCCACCACGATCGCATGGGCCTGGCTGACACGCCTGAGGCCAAGTCATGGATAGCATCGCATCCTTCGCGGGGCTGCGACAACGCCGCTTTGCGAACGACAGGCGGCAATGGCTTGCTCTATTGCTTCGCGGCGAATTGAGGGGACCGACGGTTCATCGTCATGGACGGGCTTGACCCATTTATGACGTGCTTCCGACAGAAACCGTGATGCCATAAACTGCGCGCGATGGCCGGTGCAAACCGGCCATTGTTGTGCGCCCGTCGCCGATCAAGACCCGATCCACACCGGGTCCACCAGCCGCCGCAGGGCTTGGACCGCGGACAGCGCCGTCATCTGGCTGGTCCTTGGATTCTTCGGATCGGGCCTGCCGCGGATGGTCATTCTGACGGTGGTTCCGGCAGTCTCGACCTCGATGGTGTGAACATTCGCCTTTTCCACCGGATCGGCCCAGATTTCACACTGCGTCTGGTCGATGCCGATGCCAGCCAGCGACAGCGCGACCGCGACATTGACGTTGGCGGGAAACCCCTTGATGGCTTCGCGTGCGGTGCCGGAAAACACCAGTGTCGGCTGTGTGAGCGCCATCAGGTCGATATCAGACGTGGCGAGATGCGGCGCACCCGCAAGTCCCGCCGGTGCCTTGCGCGTGATGATGCGGCTGGCCGTGATGCCACCCCGCGCCAGGGCCCGCACCACGTCGAGGCCGAGGATCGCGCCTGTCGGTACGATCAGGCGCTGGCCTGCCAACCGGAAGGCCGGGATGAGATCATCGCGCCGCGCGAGTTGGCCCACGCTCAGCACCATCAGGCCCTTGCCCGCTGCCAGTGTTGCATCCGCGATGGTGTCGAATGCTGAGGCTGGCAGGCATTCCACCACGATATCAGCGGCTTGTGGCAGTTCGTGCAGAGGCAGAATCCGCGCGTTCACGCGGTGAATCCGCAAGGTTTCCTGCGCCTTTGCCTCGTCCCGTGCGGCAACGGCGGTGATGGTGATACCGGGTTCGGAGCGCGTAATTTCCGCCACCATGCCGCTGCCGATGGCGCCCAATCCGGCGATGGCGATGGTGAGGCCGGGTGTCGGCTGGGGCAAGGGTCAGAACGCCTTGAAGGTGATCATCGTCCGGGTGTCCTGGATGCCAGGCAGAACCTGCACCTTCTCGCCCACGAAATGGCCGATATCGACCGCATCATCGATGTGGAACTTGGCGAGAATGTCATACTCGCCCGCGACGGAATAGATTTCAGAGGCGATTTCCGCATCGGCCAAGGCGGTTGCCACCTGATAGGTCTTGCCGAGCTGACATTTGATCTTGACGAAAAAGGTTTGCATGACGATCCCTCAGGCTGTCAGCCGGTGGTAGCGGGAAGCAGCGGGCTTGTCACGGCCTGCGCGGCGCCTGGGGTGCAACAGGCGGGCGCTGGCCTGTCGGCGGTGCGGCCTCCGGCACTTTGCCGTCTCTTGCCAGAACCTCGATGTCCCGGTCG
>JANNFV010000168.1:0-3293 GCA_031380285.1 Hyphomicrobiales bacterium
GTGACAGCCTCGATCACGGTGCCCTTCTCGATGGGATCGACCGCCACCACCACGGTATCGAGGGCATTGAGGCGAAGGTGGCGGCCCTTTGTGGGGACATGGACGTTCATGGCGCTTTCCCAAGGTGCGGCCTTGCCAATATCAGCAAGCCCAGTCTCTATTGGTCCCAACAATAGCGCTGCAACTGAGAAACGCCATCCATGAAACTCACGCCTGAAACCACGCTGCCTTCCGATGCTGTCACAGGGTCACTCGCTGGCCGCGTCTGGCGTCCCGATGTGGGTGGTCCCTCCGTCGTCGCGATCCGCAAGACGGGTGTGTTCGACATCTCCGCGACATTCCCGACCATGCGCGACCTGTGCGAGACGAAAGACCCGGCGGCCGCGCTGAAGCGTGCGAAGGGCGAGAAACTCGGCGACCTCGCGGATATCCTCGCCAACAGCACCGAGAGCCGTCGCAACCGGCGCAAGCCCTCGCTGATCGCGCCCATCGACCTGCAGGCCGTGAAGGCAGCAGGTGTGACTTTCCCCGTCTCGATGCTGGAGCGCGTCATCGAGGAGAAGGCGCGGGGCAACGCCGCCGCCGCAGAAGGCATCCGCGCCGAGATCAACACGCTGGTGGGCGGTGACCTGAAGAAGCTGAAGCCCGGCTCGAAACAGGCCATGGCGCTGAAGGAAACGCTGATCAAGGCGGGTGCGTGGAGCCAGTATCTCGAGGTCGGCATCGGGCCGGATGCCGAAATCTTCACCAAGGCGCCGCCCATGGCCGCCGTCGGCACCGGCGCGGATGCGGGCCTGCACCCGATCTCCACCTGGAACAACCCGGAGCCCGAGGTGGTGCTGGTCGTCCGTTCCGATGGTGCGATCATCGGGGCCACGCTGGGCAATGATGTGAACCTGCGCGAGGTCGAGGGCCGCTCGGCGCTGCTGCTGGGCAAGGCGAAGGACAACAACGCCTCGGCTTGCGTCGGGCCATTCCTGCGCTTCTTCGACAAGAGCTTCAGCCTTGACGACGTGCGCAGGATGGAGGTGCGGCTGCGTGTCGATGGCGAGGACGGTTTCGTGCTGGAAGGCCGCTCCAACATGGCGATGATCGCGCGAGACCCCGTCGATCTCGCGGGCCAGATGCTGGGAGCGCACCATCAGTATCCCGATGGAGCGGTGCTCTATTGTGGCACCATGTTCGCGCCCACACAGGACCGAGGCGCGAAAGGGCAGGGCTTCACCCACAAGGTGGGTGATGTGGTGACCATTGCATCCGACAAGCTGGGCCGCCTGACCAATCGCATGCAACTGTCGCCGGATTGCGCGCCCTGGACTTTCGGCACTGGCGCCTTGATGAAGAACCTGGCGAAGCGGGGTTTGATCTGAATGATGATGGATGTCAGTCACGACCTCGTCCTGAGCTTGTCGAAGGATGATCCAGCCATCTCCGAAATCGCCGCCCTCGCCCTTCGACAGGCTCAGGGTGAGGTCTCTTGCATGCTCTCTGATTTGCTCTCTTGCTTGCTCTCTTGCACCATGAGGCTGTCATGATGGGCGCGGGCGGAACTCCTGGCGGCTTGCCGCAATTCTTCCTCGGGCTCGGGCTCGCAGTGGTCGGCGCTTATCTGCTGACCCAGCAGGTCACGGTGCAGACCGGCTACTGGACGCTGGGCGGCTACAACGCTTTCGGCCTGTCGCTCATTCCCTTCATCCTGGGCATCGGCCTCTTGTTCTTCGACAGCAAATCGACCTGGGGGTTCTTCCTGCTCTTCGGCGGCGTGCTGATCATCGCGGCAGGGATTCTGCTCAACCTGACGATCTATTTCCAGCCGACGAGCCTGTTCAACACGCTCATGATGCTGGGGATGACAGCGGCGGGCGTGGGGCTGGTGCTGCGGGCGCTGAAGAGCGGGTGATTGATCCTCCCCCGTTCACGGGGGAGGTGGCGAGCGCAGCGAGCCGGAGGGGGCAGTGCCATCCCTCACGCGCCCCACCCGTCGCCTGCGGCGACACCCTCCCCGCAAGCGGTGAGGGATCAGGTCACTCCGCCGCTTCCCGCGGCTCGAACCGCTTGGGCTGCACGATGAACCCGCCGCTCTGCCGCGCCCACAGTTCCGCATAGTGCCCGCCCTTCGCCAGCAACTCCGCATGCGTGCCCTGCTCGATGATGCGGCCGTCGTCGATGACCACGAGGCGGTCCATGCGGGCGATGGTGGAGAGGCGGTGGGCGATGGCGATCACGGTCTTGCCCTGCATCAGCGTCACCAGCTGCTCCTGGATCGCGGCTTCCACCTCGCTGTCCAGAGCCGACGTCGCCTCGTCCAGCACGAGAATCGGCGCATCCTTGAGGATGACGCGGGCGATGGCGACGCGCTGGCGCTGGCCGCCCGACAGCTTGACGCCGCGCTCGCCGACATGGGCGTCGTAGCCCCGGCGACCGCGCCAGTCCTCAAGAGCCATGATGAACTCATGCGCATGGGCCTGTTCCGCCGCCGCGCGGATATCATCGTCGCTGGCGGAACGGCGGCCATAGCGGATGTTTTCGGCCACTGACCGGTGCAGCAGGGACGTGTCCTGCGTCACCATGGCGATATTGCCGCGCAGGGATTCCTGCGTCACGCCAGCAATATCCTGCCCGTCGATGAGGATTTTGCCCTTTTCGAGATCGAAGAAGCGCAGCAGCAGGTTGACCAGCGTCGATTTACCGGCGCCTGAGCGTCCGATGAGGCCGATCTTCTCGCCGGGGCGGATGGTCAGGCTCATGTCATCGATCACGGATGTGTCGCGGCCATAGCCGAAGCTGGCGTTTTCAAACCGGATTTCGCCCTGTGTCACCGCCAGCTCACCCGCGTCCGGCTTGTCGTTGATGGCAATCGGCTGGGCGATGACGCCCATGCTCTCCTCGGTGACGCCGATGTTCTCGAACACCTCCATCAGCTCCCAGGCCAGCCAGCCAGCCATGCCAGCGAGCTGCAGGGCGAAGGGAATGGCGGTGGCGACGATGCCGATGGTGATGGTGTCAATGGACCACAGCCACAGCGCCACGCCGGAGATGGACGCGATGAGCAATGCGTTCAGCGCAGCCAGGCACATGATGAACCCGGTGACCATGCGGCCCTGCTTCTGCGACAGGCCGGTGTGCTTCACCAGCGCCTCGCGCACGAAGGCGTCTTCCTCGCTCGCCCTGGCGAAGAGCTTGACCGTGAGAATATTGGTGTAGCTGTCGACGATGCGGCCCGTGAGCTGCGAGCGGCTTTCCGACATCGCCTTGGCGGTTTCGCCGATTTTCGGCACGAAATGGCGCAGCAT
>JANNFV010000173.1:0-2845 GCA_031380285.1 Hyphomicrobiales bacterium
AGCCCGCCATGCGTCGCCTGCTTTTGCTCATCGGAGTCGTCGTCCTTGCCGGAGGCGGGCTGTGGTACGGTGTCGGCCAGTCCCGCTCCAGCGCCGGTCCGGAGATTGCCTGGCGCACGGCCACTGTCGAGCGCGGTTCCATCGTAGCGGCCGTGAGCGCGACGGGAACCATCAACCCCACCGCAACAGCCATCGTGGGGTCGCAGGTGTCCGGCCAGGTGCTGGAAATCCTCGCCGACTACAACAGCCAGGTGAAAGCCGGGGACATCCTCGCACGCCTGAACGCCGAGCAGACCAGCGCCCGCCTTGATGGCGCACGCGCTGACCTTGCCCAGGTCAAGGCCCAACTCGAGATCCAGAAATCGCAGATCGACAAGGTGCGGGCCGATATCCTGAAACTTGGAGCCACGCGGGCCGATGCCATGGCGAATGTGAAGAAGGCGGATGCCACGGTGGCGGATGCCCAGAAAACGCTGGAACGCCAGACCGCGCTCAACACGCGTCAGATCGCCTCCGAGGTCACCCTGCAGCAGGCGCGGCTGCAATCGCAGACACAGGCGGCGGTGCGTGACCAGGCCATGGCGCAGATCAGGGTCGTCGATGCAACGGAACAGTCCCTGGCAGCCGAACTGAAGGTGTCTCAGTCGCAGCTTCTGTCCATCGGTGCCCAGATTGCCCAGCGCGAGGCGATGGTGCGCCAGATCGAGGTGGACATCCGCAACAGCGAAATCCGCTCCCCCGTCGATGGCATCGTCATCCAGCGCAACATCGAACTGGGACAGACCGTGGCCGCGTCGCTGCAGGCTCCCACCCTGTTTCTGGTCGCCCAGGACATGACGAGGATCGAGATTTACGCCAATGTGGACGAGGCCGATGTGGGTCGCGTCAAGGATGGCCAGGAGGTCACCTTCACGGTGACGGCGTTTCCGGCACGCGAGTTTGCGGGCAAGGTCAAGACGGTGCGGCTTGGTTCGCAGACCCTGCAGAATGTGGTGATCTACACCGCGATCATCGAGGTGCCGAACACCGATCTGGCGTTGAAGCCGGGCATGACAGCAACGCTGCGCATCTTCACGGAGAGGCGCGAGAACGTGCTGCGGTTGTCCAATGCGGCGCTCCGCTGGCGTCCACCGGGCGAGCAGCCCAATGCCGCGCCAGCCCAACCCGCCGCATTGCCCAATCCCTTTGCCGCGCCACCGCCAGCGGGTGGACCGCCGGGTGGTGGCACTCCCGGTGGACAAGGCCAGGGCCGACAGTTTCTGGAGCGGATCGGTACGGAACTGAAGCTCGACGACACGCAGAAGAAAGCGCTTGAATCGATTGCACGTGACGTGCGCCAGTCGGCTGCGGCGGCAGGACCGGCCGACACGCCTGAGGCGCGCCGTGAGCGTGGTCGTCAATCCGCGTTGGACATCGGCGAGCGCCTCAAGCCTTTGCTCAGGCCGGAGCAGATCGTCCTGTTCGAGGCCTGGAGGGCCGAACGCGCCGGTGCCCGCGCTGCCGGGTCCAACGGGGTTCCCGGGCGCATCTATGTGGTGGACGCCGAAGGCAAGGCCGCGCTCGTCGCGGTGCGCCTGGGGGCGACGGATGGCACCAACACCGAGATCCTCAGCGGTCTTGCGGACGGGCAGAAGGCCATCATCGGCGGCGGAGCCAAGGCGAAATCGTCGGGCTTCGGCGGCGGGCCACGGATATTCTGAGGCCCCCGTGATGTCCCTCATCGAAGTTCGTGATCTGCGCCGCACCTACACCATGGGTGACGAAGTGGTGACGGCGCTAGCCGGCGTTTCTCTCGATATCGCGGAAGGTGAGTTCGTGGCCGTCATGGGGCCGTCCGGCTCTGGCAAGTCGACTTTCATGAATCTCGTGGGCTGTCTCGACAAGCCCAATGGCGGGGCCTACCGGCTGGCGGGCGAGGAGGTGTCCTCGCTCTCCGCCGATGCGCTGGCGGGCGTGCGCAGCAGGCGCATCGGCTTCGTCTTCCAGCAGTTCAACCTGCTGGAACGCACGGATGCCGTAGGCAATGTGGCGCTGCCCATGATCTACGCCTCGGCTGATCGCAGGGAGAGACGCCGCAAGGCAGAGGCGGCACTTGCCCGCGTCGGCCTGGCGGACCGCATGGGCCATACGCCGCTCCAGCTTTCAGGCGGGCAGCAGCAGCGCGTGGCGATTGCCCGGGCGCTCGTGAACAGCCCCAAGATCCTGCTGGCCGATGAGCCGACAGGCGCTCTCGACAGCCGCACGTCCCTCGACATCATGGCGCTGTTCCAGCAACTGAACCAGGAGGGCATGACCGTGCTGGTGGTGACGCATGAGCAGGATGTGGCGGATTTCGCCAGCCGGGTCGTCCGCTTCCGCGATGGCAAGGTGATCTCGGACAAGACCCAGGCCCCGCGGGATGCGGCCGCGGCGTTGGTAGAGCTGGCACGAGACCAGGAGGCGGCGGCATGAGGCTCTCCGATTCCCTCGGCTCCGCCTTCGAGGCCTTGCGTGCCCACAAGCTGCGCTCCGTCCTCACCATGCTGGGCATCGTGATTGGTGTGGCGGCGGTCATCGCCACGGTGTCCATCGGCGGCGGAGCACGCGAAGAGGTGGTGGGGCGCATCAAGTCGCTGGGCGCAAACCTGATCATCGTGCTGCCGGGCAACATCACGTCGGGCGGTGTGCGGCTGGGCACCGGGCAATCCGCCACGCTGAACGACGACGATGCCAAGGCCATCGAGAAGGAGGTGGCGCAGGTGCAGGTGGCCGCCCCCACCATGCGCGGAGGCGCACAGGTGGTCTTCGGCGGCACCAACTGGGGCACCAGCATTTTCGGCGTGGAGAACAACTTCTTCGAGGCTCG
>JANNFV010000190.1:0-1667 GCA_031380285.1 Hyphomicrobiales bacterium
GATCGGCGAGAAGATGTACTCGCGCATCAGCGAACTCATCGAGATGTGCCAGCGATCCCAGAATTCCTGGATGTTCACTGCCGCGAAGGGGCGGTTGAAATTCTCGCGAACCTTCACGCCCATCAGCGACGCGATCCCGATGGCGATGTCGCAATAGCCGCTGAAATCGAGATAGATCAGAAAGGTCTGCAAGATCATCGCCAGCCACAGCATCAGGGCCGGGGTGGACGCGGGGTCACCGATGCTGGCCACACCGAAGGCGGCGAGATTGTCCGCAATGACGAATTTCTTGATGTAGCCGTTGGCGATGCGATGCAACGCCGGAAGGATGTCATCGGTCCCGCCAACCGGCGTTGCATAGGCGACCGAGAAATCCTTGAAGCGCTCGATTGGGCCTGCCAGGATCGTGGGGAAGAACAGCATGTAGTTGAGATAGTCCACGAACGTGGCCTCAGGTGCCATCTCGGCTTCCATGAGATAGCTGATCCCCCGGAAAACCATGTAGGAGATGCCGACAATGACGACGGGCATGGTGTGGAACGGGTTCAGGGAGCCAAACAGGGTGGGATCCTTCAGCAGGAACAGGAAAGCCCACATCCCCGTGATGGTCGCGAACACCATGCGCCCTGACCAGCCGATCAGCGCTCGCACCCGGGGCAGGCCGAGAACGTAGATCACCAGAATGACAGCGATGAGCACGACCATCGACCGCAGCGTTGTCACATAGCTCGCGACAAACACGGCGCTGAAGGCCAGCAGCACGGCCTGACGCAGCCAGGGGAACGGCGCAACCCGCGCAAGGACAACGGCCAGGGCGGCAAACACGAGGAAGAACCAGCTGTTCAGCAGCATCATGAAGGCCTTGCCGTCCGTTCAGGCCTGATCATTCGAACGAAAGCGCACGCAGGATCCGCGTGTACTGGCGCTGCAACCAGTCTGGGCGCTGTTGCTGCGATGCTGACTGTGAGGATGCCGCCAGGGTTACGGGCGCTTTCTCCGGTGGCAGCATCGTCAAGGGGACTGAGGCGGCGGGAGCAGGTGCGGTGGTCTGGGCGACAGTCGCGACCGGAACAGGAACCGCGGCTCGTGTTTCCGGCCCTGCAACACCGCCCTTGATCGCCATCTGCGCCTTGAGCCATGCATAAATGCTGCTTGCGAACTGGCGCGCGCCGAGCGTGTTGAAGTGCGTGCCGCTGTTGTAGGGCATGCCATCCACGCTATCCACGCTGAAATTGCTGGGCACGATCTGCAGGTCCGTGCGCGTATCGGCGATCTCCGTCATGAGTTCGATATAGCGCTGCCGGTTCTGCATCTGCTTCAGCCGCGGGAAATTCGGGCCATAATTGTGCAGGAACGACCGATCCGAATAGTTGTAGGTGTTGGGCATGATGGCGCCAAAAACCGCATCGGGCGCGATGGAGCGCAATTCATCGAGAAAGCGGTTCATGTTGTCCTTGAACAGCTTTTCCTGGGCCGGGTCTGGTGCGTTCGGGTCATAGCCGAAGGTGTCGTTGTCACCGATGTTCAGCAGCACGAAATGCGGGGCCTTGCCCTTCAGCACCTCTGACGCATAGCGCTTGATGTCAAAGACAGGCTTGCCGTCCGCATTCTTGAAGATGAACGGGCTCTTGGCCGGCATGTTGGGGTTTGCCGGCGGTTCTTCCGTG
>JANNFV010000200.1:0-1606 GCA_031380285.1 Hyphomicrobiales bacterium
CGCAGTACGAATTCGCCCGCGCCGGGATCATCACCGAGGAAATGATCTACATTGCGCATCGCGAAACCTGGCGCGTGACAGCGCACTTCCCGGTGCCGGAGAGCGGATGGCCGATGGCGACAGCTTCGGCGCTGCGGTGCCGGAATTCGTGCGCTCCGAAATCGCCCGTGGCCGTGCCGTCATTCCGGCCAACATCAACCATTCCGAAGTCGAGCCGATGATCATTGGCCGCAACTTCCTCGTGAAGATCAACGCCAACATCGGCAACTCCGCCGTGACCTCCGGCGTGGCGGAAGAGGTCGAGAAGCTGGTCTGGGCCACGCGCTGGGGCGCGGATACGGTCATGGATCTCTCCACTGGCCGCAACATCCACAATATCCGCTCCTGGATCATGCGGAACTCGCCCGTGCCGATCGGCACCGTTCCCATCTATCAGGCCCTGGAAAAGGTCGATGGCGATCCGGTCAAGCTCGATTGGGAGGTGTTCAAGGACACGCTGATCGAACAGGCGGAACAGGGTGTCGATTACTTCACGATCCACGCCGGCGTGCGGCTTGCCTATGTTCCCCTCACGGCGGACAGGGTCACCGGCATCGTGTCGCGGGGTGGGTCGATCATGGCGCGCTGGTGCCTGGCGCATCACAAAGAGAGTTTCCTCTACGAGCGGTTTGGCGAAATCTGCGACATCATGCGCAAATACGATGTCACGTTTTCGCTCGGAGACGGCCTGCGGCCCGGCTCGATTGCCGATGCCAATGACAGGGCGCAATTTGCCGAACTTGAGACGCTGGGCGAATTGACACAGGTTGCATGGGCCAAGGGCTGCCAGGTGATGATCGAAGGCCCCGGCCATGTGCCGATGCACAAGATCAAGGAGAACATGGACAAGCAGCTTAGGGAGTGCGGAGAGGCACCCTTCTACACGCTTGGCCCCCTGACCACGGATATCGCGCCAGGTTACGACCACATTACCTCCGGCATCGGCGCGGC
The DNA here is from genome assembly GCA_031380285.1 of Hyphomicrobiales bacterium. GTDB lineage: Bacteria > Pseudomonadota > Alphaproteobacteria > Rhizobiales > Beijerinckiaceae > JADCCX01. The sequence goes on from JANNFV010000200.1 coordinate 991, forward strand.
CATGATCGGCTGGTTCGGCTGCGCCATGCTCTGCTATGTGACGCCCAAGGAACATCTCGGGCTGCCCAACCGCGAAGATGTCAAGACAGGCGTGATCACCTACAAGATCGCTGCCCATGCGGCTGACCTGGCAAAGGGACATCCGGCAGCGAAACTGAGGGATGATGCCCTGTCGCGCGCCCGCTTCTCGTTCCGCTGGGAGGATCAGTTCAACCTGAGCCTCGATCCGGACACCGCCAGGAGCTATCACGACGAAACCTTGCCGAAGGATGCCCACAAGGTCGCGCATTTCTGCTCGATGTGCGGGCCGAAATTCTGCTCCATGAAGATCACGCAGGATATTCGCGCCGAGGTGAGATTGCTCAATGCCGGCATGGAGGAGATGCAGGCCATCGAGGCCGGGATGGCCGAGAAGTCAAAGCAGTTCCAGGCATCCGGCAGCAAGCTCTACGTGCCGCCCGGCACATGATGGCGGACCGTGCGCCCATTGGCTCCTCCGGCTTACCGGATGAGGTCCTCGCGATGCTGGCGCGGATCGCAGCCAGGCAGCCGAAAGTGCACTGCATCACCACCACGGTGGCGCAAAGCCTGTCGGCAAACGTGCTTCTGGCCATCG
>JANNFV010000210.1:0-4751 GCA_031380285.1 Hyphomicrobiales bacterium
CGGCGTATCTTCGTCGCCACGCTCAATGTCGTGACATACCTGTTCATGGCGAACTGGATGGCCGATGTGCTCGGCCATGGTGGTTGGTCGGTTGTGGACGCCATCATGCTCCTCTGCTTCCTCATCGGCTTGCCCTGGACGGTGCTGGGCTTCTGGAACGCCGTCATTGGCCTCTGGCTGCTGATGCTGGCGAAAGACCCGCTGCACCAGACGGCGCCTTATCTTGCCGCCGCCGACAGCACGGCGGACATCCGGATACGGACCGCTGTGTTCATGACTTTGCGCAATGAAGACCCGGAGCGTGCCCTCAAGCGTCTCGATGTGATCCGGGAAAGCACCATCGCCACCGGGCAAGGCAAGGCTTTCGGCTGGTTCGTGCTGTCCGATACCCCTGATGGCAGCGAAGCGGCGGCCACCGAGGAAGCCGCCTTCAACGCCTGGAAGGACAGCCGGGGCAATCCCGCCGATCTCATCTACCGCCGCCGCACCGAGAACACCGGGTACAAGGCGGGCAACGTGCGCGATTTCTGCGAGCGTTGGGGCCATGAATACGATGTCATGCTGCCGCTCGATGCCGACAGCCTGATGTCGGGCGACACAATCGTGAAGCTTGTGCGCGTGATGGAAACCTATCCGAAGCTGGGCATCCTGCAGAGCCTGGTGGTGGGCATGCCATCGCAATCCGCCTTCGCGCGCATCTTCCAGTTCGGCATGCGCCACGGCATGCGCAGCTACACCATGGGACAATCATGGTGGGTGGGGGATTGCGGTCCGTTCTGGGGTCACAATGCCGTGGTGCGCATCAAGCCTTTCGTCGAGGATTGCCACCTGCCGGTGCTGCCGGGTGGGCCGCCGCTGGGCGGGCATATCCTCAGCCACGACCAGGTGGAGGCAACCTTCATGCGCCGCGCGGGCTATGAGTGCCGCGTGCTGCCGGTCGAACTGGGCAGTTGGGAAGAGAACCCACCGACCATCCTGGAATTCACCAAGCGCGACACCCGCTGGTGCCAGGGCAACATGCAATACTGGCCGCTTGTGGGCACCAAGGGCCTGCTGCCCATGAGCCGCTTCCAGCTGGCCTGGGCGATCCTGGTGTTTCTGGGAACTCCGGCCTGGACGCTGTTCATCGCGCTGGGAGCGATCAAGCCCTTCATGGCGGATGCTGCGGGCTTTCCGGCGGCGTCGGCGATTGCGCTCTACATCACCTTCCTGCTGATGTACCTCTCCCCCAAGATCGCGGGCTTCATCGACATTCTGGCATCATCGACCGAAAGCGCGCGCTATGGCGGGCGGTTGAAGTTCATTCTGGGTGCGCTCATCGAACTGACCTTCGCCTTCCTGCTGGGCGCTGTCTCCACCTTCCGCGTCACGATCTTCATGGTCGGTCTGCTGTTCGGCAAAACCGTGAGTTGGAACGGCCAATTGCGCGATGCGCAGCGCATTCCCTGGGAAGTCGCGTTTCAGGGCATGTGGCCGCAGCTTGCCTTTGGCGTGGTTGTCATGACGCTGGCGTTCATCGGCGCTCCAAGCCTGTTCTGGTGGGGCCTGATCATGACGGCAGGATACGTTGTCGCTATCCCCTTTGGCGTCTGGCTGGCCGATCCAGCGCTTGGGAAGGCCATGGCGAGGCTGCGGCTTTGCGCCATCCCCGAGGAGTATGACACGCCTGCCGAGGTGAAGGCGGTGCAGGGCAACGCGGCATGACGCGTCCGCATACCGACAGCGCCGTCAGGCGGGCCAAGGAAGCGCTGGGGACGCGCCTCGGGGCGCTGGAGCGTTCTCTCGATGTCTATTACGGTAATGCCCAGCGTGATGCCGCGATGGACCAGCTTTACCGCCGCTTCCTGCCAGACGGTGGCCTGGCCTTCGATATCGGCAGCCATGTGGGTGATCGCATCGCTTCCTTCCGCCGCCTCGGCGCGCGCGTCGTGGCGCTGGAGCCGCAACCGGACTGCGCGACCGCGATCCGGGCCATCCACGGCGGTGACCGCGACGTCACGCTGGTGCAATCCGCCTGTGGCGCGTCAGGGGGAACCCTCAAGCTCCATGTCAACAGCGCCAACCCCACGGTGACAACAGCGTCATCGGATTTCGTCAAGGCGGCCGATGGTGCCGAGGGGTGGCAAGGGCAGGTCTGGGACCAGAGCATCGATGTTGCCGTGACAACGCTGGACGCGCTGATCGCCAGCCACGGCCAACCGGATTTCATCAAGATCGACGTGGAGGGTTTCGAGGATTGCGTGCTGGGCGGGCTTTCTGCGCCGGTGCCCGCGCTCTCCTTTGAGTTCACGACGATCCAGCGCGATGTGGCGGAGCGCTGCATGCTGCGGCTTGCTGGCCTGGGCTACAGCCAGTTCAATATCGCGCTGGGCGAAAGCCAGATCATGACCTTTGCGGACTGGATTTCCGCCGACGCCATGAGCCGTCATATTGCTGCCCTTCCCGACGATGCCAACTCGGGCGATGTTTACGCCAGAGCCGCATGATCGCTCGGGGAAGGCCATGAATCATGAGCGCCAGTTTGCCGCCGCTATCGCCATCATCGGCTGGGCCGCGCTTGCCCTGCAGTTGTGGCTGACACTGGGCATTGTCAGCGGTCAGGGGCGCAGCATCGGCGCTGGTTTGTGGCTCTTTCTGGGATATTTCACGGTTCTGACCAACATTCTGGTCGCTCTCGGCATGAGTCTCGTCGCGCTGGCTCGCTGGCCCGGAGGGCCTCATCCAAGCGCCAGCGTGCTGACGGCGATTGCCCTTGCCATCACGATTGTCGGCGTTGTCTATCATCTTCTCCTGAGCGGACGGGTCCCTGATCTGTCATCACTCGGTTGGGTTGCGGACCGGACGATGCATTATCTCGTGCCTCTCCTGAGCCTCGCATTCTGGATCATCCATGTACCCAAATCATCCTTCACCTTCGCAGACCCGTTCCTCTGGATAGTCTATCCCCTGGGCTATCTGGTTTATGCCATGGCGCGCGGCAGCCTCGATGGCTGGTATCCCTATTTCTTCATCGATGTCGGGGTGATCGGTTTTGGACGTGCCATGCTGAATGCGGCAGTGCTCAGCACCGCTGTTCTCGCCCTCGGATTTGTCATCGTCATCGTCACGCGGGTTTTCATGCCCGCCGGATCAAAGACTGAAAGGCTTCCCTGATGCTTACACGCCGCTCATTTTCTGTTGCATCGCTTGGTACCGCAGCCAGTGCGTTTCTTGCACCATCCGCTTTCGCCCAGGGCCAGCCGCCTGCCCCCGTCGGACCCGTGCCCGGCGCGGTGGAAGCGATGATCCTCAACCGCTCCGAGCATGTGCTGTGCGCGGAAAAGGACAATGTCGATATCCGCATGAGCCATGCAGGCGTCAAAAGCTTCCGCGTGCAGGCGATCCATCCGGCCTATATCGGCGGGCTTGTCGCCGACAATTTCGCAGCGGACTGGACGAATTGCGATTTCACGGCGGACCCCGCCTTCAAGCCGCCCGCACCGCCCCGCCGCGTCACGATCTACGAGAACGAATGGCTGTGGGTGATCGGCTACACCTATCCGCAGTTCTGGCGTCCGGCGGATGTGCCGGTGCGCATCGGCAACCGGGTGGAACAGGGCCTGCACCTCATCCAGGTCTGGGTGCGCAAGAACGAGCGCTCGGAAGAGGTGGCGGTCGTCTATCCGCCGGATGGCTACTGGCGCATTCGCCCGCTGCCGCCGCAGCATCTGAAATGGTCGGCCTATGGTTCGTCCTTCGTGGCAGGACCGATCGAGGACAAGGGCCGCCCCATCGTGGAATTCAAGGAGGTGGTGTTCGACCCAGAAACCATGACCTTCACCACACCCTTCCGCCGGGGCGGACAGGCCACGCTGAAAATCTCAACGCTGGACCGCGACCGCCTGACCATGGATGTCACGTTCGACAGGCCGGTGACGGACCTGCCGTTTGCGGCCTTGCGCTCGATGTATGTGACCGAGTTCAATAACGACGCGTCAAAGGTGGCGATCCGCCAGAAGAACGCCCAACGCTGGATCGAGGAGCCGATCATGGACTTCAAGCAGGCGAACGGCCTGGAGTTCTGGGCTGGGAGGCACAGCTATTCGCGGCACAACACGAGCGCGCCGGATATGGTGTTTGACCGGTTTTCGACTGTGGGGTGAACTCGCGAATGCAGTATGATCGTTTGTTCTCACGCACTCCTGAGCGCCTCCACCGGATCCAGCCGGCTTGCCCGCCATGCCGGATAGAACCCTGACAGGATCCCGATCAGACCCGACACCACCACGGCCAGCACGATGGCGGTGATGTCCACATAGAGCGGCCACCCCGCCATGCGCGAGACGATCTGCGAGAGGATGCCGCCCAGCACGATGCCCGCCACGCCGCCGATCAGCGCCAGCGTCGTCGCCTCGATCAGGAACTGGCCCATCACGTCCTTTGGCGTGGCACCCACCGCCATGCGCACGCCGATCTCGCGGGTGCGCTCGGTGACACTCACCAGCATGATGTTCATGATGCCAATGCCGCCGACCAGCAATGATACCGCCGCGACAGCCGAAAGGCCGACAGACAGGATGCGGGCCGATGCTTCCACGGTGGACAGGATATCGGTGAGGTTGCGGAGCGTGAAATCATCCTCGTCACCCTCGCGCAGCCTGTGACGCTGGCGCAGCAGCGATTTGATCTCGGCCTCGGCCTCCGCCATGTCCTCGCCCTCGCGCACCTTGACCAACATGGAGCCGATGCTGCGGTTCTTCGCCCGGCTGGAG
>JANNFV010000235.1:0-6587 GCA_031380285.1 Hyphomicrobiales bacterium
CCAGTTCGCAGTCACGTTGACGGACAGCACCTCGTCAAACGACTTCGGGTCAACGTGGCCCAGGGGAGACAGCGGCCCCAGCACACCGGCATTGCCCACAAGAATATCGAGCTTGCCCCAGCGTTCGTTGATGGCTGCGCCCAGCCGGTCGATTGCTGGAAAATCCTTGAGATCGAACGGTACCAACGTCGCGGCACCGCCCCTGGCGCGGATCGCATCATCCAGTTCCTCGAGGCCGCCGACATTGCGCGCAACGGCGATGACATGCGCGCCTGCTTCCGCCAATGCGAGTGCCGTGGCGTATCCAATGCCGCGCGACGCGCCGGTGACGACCGCGACGCGGTCTTTCAGAAGGCCGGTTGTCATGGATCAGCTCGCTTCGGCCAGCAGGGAAATCGTCTGCTTCGCGCTTTCGCCCATCAGATCGGTCAGCGGAGTCGGATAATCGCCGGTGAAGCAATGATCGGTGAACTGTGGGGCCGCGTTGTTGCGCCCCTCGTAGCCGCAGGCGCGGTAGACTCCATCGACCGACAGGAATGCCAGGCTGTCCGCGCCCATGTACTGGCGCATTTCCTCGAGGTTCATGCGCGCCGCGAGCAGGTTGTCGCGGTTCGGCGTGTCGATGCCGTAGTAATCGGGATGCGTGATCGGCGGGCTCGAAATGCGGAAATGAACTTCCTTTTCAACAGCCTCGCGCATCATGCGTACGATCTTCACAGATGTCGTGCCCCGCACGATGGAGTCATCGAGCAGCACAATGCTCTTGCCTTCGATGATCGCGCGGTTGGCGCTGTGCTTCATGCGCACGCCCAGCTCGCGGATGGCCTGGCTCGGCTGGATGAAGGTGCGGCCGACATAATGGTTGCGGATGATGCCGAGTTCATAGGGGATACCGGAGGCCTGGCTGAAGCCAATGGCCGATGGCACGCCGGAATCAGGCACCGGCACCACGACATCGGCCTTTACGCCGCTCTCCTTGGCCAGTTCCGCACCGAAGCGCTTGCGCACATCATAGACGTTGCGGCCATGCACCACGGAATCAGGCCGTGCGAAATAGATGTATTCGAAGATGCAGGGGCGCATCGCCATGCGCTCGAACGGCTTGATCGACTCGATACCCTTCTCGGAGATCAGCACGATCTCGCCGTTTTCGACATCCCTGATGAATTTCGCGCCGATGATATCGAGCGCACAGGTCTCGGAGGCCAGGATCGGGCTGCCGTTCAGTTCGCCGATGACAAGCGGGCGGATGCCGAGCGGATCCCGTGCACCGATCAGTTTCTTGTTGGTCAGGCCCACAAAGGAATAGGCCCCTTCGATCTGCATCAAGGCGTCGATGAAGCGGTCGATGAAGCGGCTGCGCAGCGAACGCGCCACGAGGTGCAGCACCATCTCGGTGTCGGAGGTTGATTGGCAGATCGCCCCCTTGCGGATGAGATCGCGCCGCAGCGTCAGGCCATTGGTGAGGTTGCCGTTATGCGCGATGGCAAGGCCGCCGACATCAAGCTCGGCAAACAGCGGCTGCACATTGCGCAGGATGGTTTCGCCCGTGGTGGAGTAGCGCACATGGCCGACGGCTGACGTGCCGGGCAGGCGTTCGATCACGTCCTTGCGGGAAAAGGTATCGCCAACCAGGCCCATGCGGCGTTCGGAATGGTAGCGCTTGCCGTCGAAAGTGACGATGCCTGCCGCTTCTTCGCCGCGATGCTGGAGCGCATGCAGGCCGAGTGCCGTGATCGCAGCCGCATCAGGATGGCCGAAGATGCCGAAGACGCCACACTTCTCCCGGAGGAAATCGCTGTCCGCGCTGTCCGGTCCGGCGTCGATTGCGGTCATCGGGTTCGTTCCCCTCATGGTCCCGCAGCTATGGGACAATCTGGTTACGCTGTGCAGTCCCTATCGGTTCTGTGCAGGACGTTGTCCACTGTCCAGCAAGCGTTGCAGCCCTGCACGATCCTGAGGGCTTGCGGTCGACGGGATCACGGAGGGTGCATCGCTGCGCTTGGGAGGTACAATCTCTGGCGTCGGCTCGCGGGGCGCTTCGCCTTCCGGCGTCTTGCCGCGAATCTTGCGCAGGGTTTCCTCCGGATTCTCAGGCAGAAACCCCCGCAAGGTGCTTTCGGCAGAGGCCAGCATCGGCTTCAGCTTCGCGTCCCTGACCCAGGCAGGATGGCTCTTTTCGTCCTGCGCAAGCCAGGAAAAGAAGCCGAAGCCCACGACCGCCAGCAGGAAGCCGCGGGCCGCACCGAACAGGAAACCAAGCGTGCGGTCCAGCGCGCCGATGCGGCTGTCGAGGATCATGTCCGAAATCTTCGAGGTGATGAAATAGGCGATCAGCAGCGTGATCAGGAAGATGCCACCCGCCGCCACCGGCACCGCCAGGCTCTTGTTGGTGGAGACATACTGCTGCACCAGCGGAATGGCCTGGGGATGGAGGATATACGCCGCCACCGCCGCGACAGCCCAGGACCCGATCGCCAGAACTTCCCGGGTGAAGCCGCGCAACGCTGCAAGAAGCGCTGAAATCAGCACGACGCCGATGACAATCATATCGAGAATGGTGACGGGCATAGGAACTCCGGGCAGTCGGGTACGCAGGCACTCAAGCGGATAATTTCACGCGCTCTCTATAGACGGCGAATCTGCAAAGGTCACGTGGCTCAACGGTCACGCTCGACACTTCTTTCGACCGTCCTGACCGGCTTACCTGCCGCGATCAGCGCAACAAGGTCGGCGATCCGCTCGATGCCCCGCACGGAAATCGCCTTGTCAGCCTCTTCGCTGGCAGGGCTTTCGCCGGACTTGCCTTCCCCTGGCCTCACCTGTGGCACGGCGGCGCGGGTGAACCCGAGCTTAGCGGCCTCCTTCAGACGGTTTCCGGCATGGGACACCGGGCGGATTGCGCCAGACAGGCTGACCTCGCCAAAGATCGCCATGTCGATCGGCATCGGATTGCCGGTGAGTGAGGAGATCAGCGCAGCCGCCACCGCCAGATCAGCCGCCGGTTCCGCAATCTTCAGGCCACCCGCGACGTTGAGATACACATCATACTGTCCCAGGCGCACCCCGCCATGGGCCTCCAGCACCGCCAGCACCATGGCGAGGCGACTGGTGTCCCAGCCCACCACGGCGCGGCGCGGCGTGCCAAGCCCGGTCGGCACGACGAGCGCCTGAAGCTCCACAAGCAAGGGCCGCGTGCCCTCCATGCCCGCGAAAACGGATGTTCCCGCGGCGTTGGGATCGCGGTTGCCGAGGAACAGCGCCGAGGGGTTGGCCACTTCGTTGAGGCCATCGCCGCGCATTTCGAAAACGCCAATCTCATCCGTGGGTCCGAAGCGGTTCTTGAGGCCGCGCAGGATGCGGAAATCATGCCCTCCCTCGCCTTCGAAAAAGATCACCGCGTCCACCATGTGCTCGACCACGCGGGGGCCTGCGATCTGGCCATCCTTGGTGACATGGCCGACGAGGATCACGCAGGCTCCGGTCGTCTTGGCATACCGAATGAGCGCCTGGGCGGAGCCACGCACCTGCGTCACGGTGCCCGGCGCAGCCTCCACCGCGCTCGTCCACATGGTCTGGATGGAATCGATGATCACGAGCGCAGGAGTCGGGCCAGCCGACAGTGTTGCGACGATGTCATCCACATGGGTTTCGGAAGCCAGTTCCACCGGGCTTTGGGCCAGGCCCAGCCGATCCGCCCGCAGGCGCACCTGCGCCACGGCTTCTTCACCTGAGATATAGACGACGCGCTGCCCCTTTTGCGCCAGCGCCGCCGCAGCCTGGATGAGCAAGGTGGACTTGCCGATGCCGGGCTCGCCGCCCAGCAGGATCACCGAGCCACGCACGAAACCGCCACCGGTCACCCGGTCAAGCTCCGCGATTCCTGCGGGCAGGCGCGGTGCTTCCTGGGTTTCGCCTGTCAGGCCCTCCAGCTTGATGACACGGCCCTTGCCGATCCGCGCACCACCCGATGCGATGGGGGCGCTGATCGCCTGCGTTTCCTCGGCAATGGTGTTCCAGGCTCCGCAAGCCTCGCAACGGCCTTGCCAGCGCCCATGCACGGCTCCGCAGGTCTGGCAGATGAACGCGGATTTCGGCTTGGCCACGATGTCAGACCCTCGTCAGCGTCATACGCCAATGACCCGGCGCTGGTAGCGACCGCCCAGCGATGTCAGGATTTCATAGCCATTGGTGCCAGCCATGGTCGCGACATCGTCCACGCCGATGCTGTCGCCGAGCAGGACCGCTTTCTGTCCCGCCTTCACACTACCAGGCGGGCATTCCGTGACATCGATGGTCGCGAGATCCATGGAGACGCGACCGGCGAAAGAGCAGCGCTTTCCGGCAACCATGGCCGCGCCGCCAGGCTTGTCATGCGTTGCGCTCAACGAGCGCAGCCAGCCATCCGCATATCCCAGCGAAATCGTGGCGATGACCGTCGGGCGCTGCGCCGTCCATTGCCCGTTGTAACCCACATGATCACCCGGTTCGATCTGGCGCAATTGCAAGATGGAAGCCTCGAGACGCACAACCGGTTTCATCGGGTTCTTGTGGCCGGGCGTCGGATTGCCGCCATAAAGTGCATAGCCCGCGCGTGTGAGATCGAAGCGGGGCATCTCGGGCAGGAAATGCGCGGAGGAATTGGCCAGGCTCTTGCGCTTGATGCGCTCCCCAAACCACCCTGCTGCGCGTTCGAAGCGTGTGACCTGCGCCACGTTGAGGCGGTTTTCCGGTTCTTCCGACGAGACGAAATGCGACATCAGCAGGTCGATGCCGATGCTCTCCCATTCGTTGAGCATCGACAGCGCACGCGCCTCGTCGATGGAGAGGCCGAGCCGGTTCATGCCGGTATCGACATGCAGCGCCGAGGCTCCGCCGCCCGCTTTCCGCCAGCGCCCGATTTCGCCGATGGTGCCCAGCACCGGGCGCAACCGATAGCTCTGGTAAAGTTGTTCCGAACCCTGGATCAGGCCGTTGAGCACATAGACCGCGGCGACAGGCGCTGCCTTGCGCACCCGGATGGCCTCTTCCAGATGGGCAACGAAAAACGTCCGGCACCCCGCCTTGGCAAGGGCGGGAACCACAGTTTCGATGCCCAGACCATAGGCATTGGCCTTGACGACAGCGGCGCACTCCGCGGGCTTCGCCATGCCGGCCAGCAGCTTCCAGTTGTCGGAGATTGCTCCGACATCAATGGTCAGCAATGCGCCATGGGGATTCGGCAATTCCATGGTTGGTTTAAACGCCAGAGACCGGCCAGGCGCAAGCGGCGTTCAAGGCCGAACGGTTCCGTGACGTAAAATAACGTCTGGTCATACCCTCCAGCCGTTCTGCCCGAGCAAAGCAGGGGGAAGCCCATGATATGAGATCGCTGCGAGGACCGCGAATGTTGCGCATGAGCGTGCTGCATGGCAGTGCAGCGGTGCTGTGCATTGACACAAGCAGCGGCTTGCTCCCCTGCATAGACTTTCGTCTTACGCGTCTGACAGGAACACGGGATGCCCGATCGCGACAAGGATGCGCCGCTGCGCGAGAACATCCGCCTTCTGGGCCGCCTGCTTGGCGATGCCGTGCGCGATCAGGAAGGATGGGATACGTTCAACCTGGTCGAGCGCATCCGCCAGTCCTCGATCCAGTTCCACCGGGCGGAGGATGATGAAGCGCGGCGCGCGCTGGAGGCCACGCTCGACGGTCTGACACGCGGCGAGACGATCCACATCATTCGCGCCTTCAGCTATTTTTCGCGCCTTGCCAACATCGCCGAAGACCAGCACCATATCAGCCGGGCCCGGGCGCGTTCCGGCGAAGGCGGGACGCGCCCGGGCACGCTGCAAAGCGCCATCAGCGCCGTGCTGGCCGCAGGTGTCCCGGCGCAGGCTCTGGCAGAATTTTTCCGCACCGCCAGCATCCATCCCGTGCTCACCGCGCATCCCACCGAGGTTGGTCGCAAGAGCACGCTCGACCGCGAGCGCGAAATCGCCGAACTCCTGCTGGCGCGGGACCGCATGCGCATGACACCGGACGAGCAGGACGAGAACGATGCAGCACTTGCCCGCGCCATCCTGACGCTGTGGCAGACAGGATTGCTGCGCCGCTCGCGGTTGCGGGTAATCGACGAGGTCTCGAATGGCCTGTCCTTCTTCGATCTGACCTTTCTGTCCGCGCTGCCGAAGCTCTATGCCGGATTGGAAGACCGGCTGGAGGCGCTGGGCCTTGCGGCGAAAGACATTCCCGCATTTCTGCGCATGGGCAGCTGGATCGGCGGCGACCGCGACGGCAACCCCTTCGTCACGGCTCCCGTGATGCGCCAGACCCTGGCAATGCAGGGCGATCACGTGCTGGCCTTCTATCGGCGCGAACTGCAACGCCTGAGCGAGGAATTGTCGCTCGATACCCGCCTCGTCGCCGTGTCGCCAGAGCTTGAAGCGCTGGCGGCAACGGGCAGCATGACCGCCTTGCACCGCGATCATGAGCCCTATCGCCGCGCCATCGCAGTCATGCTGGCCCGCCTGGCGGCAACCGCTGATCGTCTGAAGGGGATCGGCCCTGTCGAGGGCGGCTATGCCACCGCTGCCAACCTGCGGGCT
>JANNFV010000296.1:0-3251 GCA_031380285.1 Hyphomicrobiales bacterium
GACAAGCCGCTGAAGATGGTGGCGGGCTGAGCACATTTCGCTCGTGTCCGAAACAGTGATCCAATACGTACGCTACGAACGGTCTGACGTTCCGGAGGGATAGATGCCGTTCGATGCAACCACACTTGTCATCATCACGGCCATCCTGCTGCTCGCAGGCTTCGTCAAGGGCGTGATCGGCTTCGGCCTGCCGTCGATATCCATGGGACTGCTCGGCCTGGTGATGGCACCCTCGCAAGCCGCCGCCCTGCTGCTGGTGCCCAACATCGTCACCAATATCCTGCAAGGCGTGAACGGCCCGTCGCTTGTGCCTCTGTTGAAGCGGCTCGGGCTGTTTCTCGCCCTGACAGTGGCGGGTGCGCTGCTGTGGGAATATGCGACGGGCGGCAGGGATTTGCGCTGGGCCACGCGGCTGCTCGGGCTCACCCTGGTGATCTACGCGCTGCTGGGCCTGTTCCGCATCCGTTTCAGCCTCAGCGCAGCGCACGAGACGTGGGTCGGTGCGCTGTGCGGCCTGGCAACCGGCGCCATGACCATTGCGACAGGCGTTTTCGTCATTCCGTCCGGCCCCTATCTGCAAGCCATCGGGCTGGAAAAGGATGACCTCGTGCAGGCGCTTGGCCTGTCATTCCTGGTCGCCAGCATCAGCCTGGGCCTGGTCCTGCTGCTGCGCGGCAGCCTCGGCTCCGGCGTTGCGCTGTCATCGGCGGCGGCTCTGCTTCCTGCCATGGGCGCAATGGTCGTGGGTCAATGGATGCGCAGCCGCATCTCGGCGGAATTGTTCCGCAAGCTGTTCTTCAGCGGCCTTCTCGCACTGGGCGGATTTCTGCTGCTGCGGGGATAAACCGCTACTTCCCGAGCTTGTCGAGCCTTGCCCGCATCGCTTCCAGATCACGCTTCATGGCATCGACATCCTGGCTTTCGGCCTTGGATGCGGCGGCTTCTGCCTTGGCCGCAAAGGGGTTGAACAGGCTGAACGCATTCTGGAACAGGTCCATGTTGGCCTTGGCCTGATCCTGCATGGCCCCGATCACATTGCCCGACATCGCCTTCGACATCTGTTCGCGGAGTTTCTGCTGCTCTCCCGTGAAATGCTGCATCGAGTGTTCGAGATAGCTTGGCACCAGGCCCTGCATCTGGTCACCATAGAAGCCGATGAGCTGGCGCAGGAAACTGACGGGCAGCATGGTCTGCTGGCCTTCCTTGCTCTCCAGTTCGAAGATGATCTGCGTGAGCACCGACCGGGTGATGTCCTCGCCGGTCTTGGCATCCGAAACCGTGAAATCCTCGCCCTTCTTGACCATCACGGAGAGGTCTTCAAGCGTCACGTAGGTGCTGGTTCCAGTATGGTAGAGCCGCCGGTTGGCGTATTTCTTGATGACAGTTGGCTCGCCGGACTTCGTCATCGTCACCTTCCTGGAAATCGCACTCTTGTGGTGCGCTGCGGGATATAAGAGCGCTGTTGCGCCGCAAACACAAGTCTTTTGCAATGCGGCGGTTGACGGGATGCCCTTGGACGGGCTTCAGTGGTGGCAACGCGAACACAAGGCCGGTCTGAACCGGCAAGGGAGATCGAGCATGTCAGGCATGGATATCGTGATCGTTGGAGCCGCACGCACGGCTGTCGGCTCGTTCAACGGAGCCTTTGCCGACCAGTCCGCGCACAAGCTCGGTGCAGCGGCGATCACGGCAGCGCTCGCCCGCGCCAAGGTGGAGGGTGGCGAGGTGGACGAGGTGATCTTCGGCCACGTGCTGACCGCGGGTGCCGGCCAGAACACGGCACGCCAGGCCGCGATGGCAGCAGGCATTCCCGACAGCGCCACCGCGCTCGTCGTCAACCAGGTCTGCGGCTCAGGTTTGCGCACCGTCGCCATGGGCATGCAGGCCGTTGCCAATGGTGATGCTTCCATCATCGTGGCTGGCGGACAGGAATCCATGTCGCTGTCGCCCCACTCCGCCCATATGCGCGCAGGCACCAAGATGGGCGACGTCAAGTTCATCGATACGATGATCCGGGATGGCCTCTGGGATGCCTTCCACGGCTATCACATGGGCAACACCGCCGAGAACGTGGCTGCCAAGAGGCAGATCACCCGCGAGCAGCAGGACATCTTCGCCGTGGCCTCGCAGAACAAGGCGGAAGCTGCCCGCAAGTCTGGCCGCTTCAAGGATGAGATCACGCCCTACACCATCGCCACCCGCAAGGGCGATGTGATCGTCGATACGGATGAGTATATCCGCGACGGCGCGACCATCGAGGCCATGCAGAAGCTGAAGCCCGCCTTCCCTGGCGGCGTCTCGGTGACGGCGGCGAATGCGTCTGGCCTCAATGACGGTGCCGCAGCACTGGTGCTGATGACGGCGGCCGAAGCTGCCAAGCGTGGCCTCACGCCTCTCGCCCGCATCGCCTCATGGGCCACGGCAGGTGTCGCGCCCGAAATCATGGGCTCCGGCCCCATCCCCGCCTCGCGCAAGGCGCTGGCGAAGGCGGGCTGGGCGGTCAAGGATCTGGACCTTGTTGAAGCCAACGAGGCGTTTGCCGCACAGGCGCTCGCCGTCAACAAGGACATGGGCTGGGATCCGGCCATCGTGAACGTCAACGGCGGCGCGATCGCCATCGGCCACCCCATCGGGGCATCGGGTGCCCGCGTGCTGGTGACGCTGTTGCATGAGATGCAGAAGCGCGGGAGCAAGAAGGGCCTTGCCACGCTGTGCATCGGCGGCGGCATGGGCGTGGCGCTGACGGTGGAGCGGTAGGGCTACAGTCTGCCTTCCCCCCTTTGCGGGGGAAGGTGGCCTTTGCGTTTGCAAAGGTCGGATGAGGGGTATCGCGAAGCGAGCCTTGCAAACTGGGGCTTCGGGCAACCTCTCAAGACTTGCTTCGCAATACCCCTCATCCGTCAGGCTCCGTCTGACACCTTCTCCCGCGGGGGGAGAAGGAATAAACAAAAAACAATTATGGGAGGAACACCAACATGGCTCGCACAGCACTCGTCACCGGCGGAACCCGGGGCATTGGCGCATCGATCTCGAAAGCCCTTAGGGCGGCAGGCTACACCGTTGCCGCAAGCTACGCCGGCAACGATGACGCCGCCGCGAAGTTCAAGGCGGAAACCGGCATCGCCGTCTTCAAATGGGATGTCTCTGACTTTGACTCTTGCGCGGCTGGCGTGGCCAAGGTCGAAGCCGAGGTCGGCCCCATCGATGTGCTCGTCAACAACGCGGGCATCACCAAGGACGGCTTCTTCCAC
>JANNFV010000311.1:0-4068 GCA_031380285.1 Hyphomicrobiales bacterium
AGACCGGCAAGGCTCAGCCCCGTGTCCTCCGCCGTGCTGAAGGTCGCAGGCAGCGTGTTCACAGGCGCATCGTTCTCCGCGGTGACGGTGATGGTCGTGACGGCCGCTGCGGAGTTGGAGCTGCCATCATTTGCCACGACGTTGACGATGCGGGCTGTGGAGCTGGGGTTGTCGCCCGTATTCTCGAACTGCGTAAGCTCGATGGCGTCAGCGTAGGCCGCTCGCGAAAAACTGCCTGTGAACGTCACGAGCGCGTCGGTACGGGTCCAGCTGATGCCGCTCGCCAGCACGCCGCTTGCCGCACTTGAGCCGTTGACCAGAAATCGGTCGCCCGCCTGCGGATTGGTGAGCGTCACCGTGACCGACGCCATGTTCGCGCTGCCAGGATCAAAGATCGAACTGTCGGTGTCGGCGATGGAGACGGGGGCGCCGTTTTCAACGTAGTTGGCTGTCCAGTTGTTGTCCGCCGTGTCGGAAGTCGTCACTGTCGTCGTTGTGGTGCGTATTGTGTTGACCGCCACATTGTCGATGGCGATGTCGTCATGGGCCGAGCCGGCGCCGGTGCCGGCATTGTAGGTGAACAGTAACGCTCCCGATTGGGTGACGCCGGTTGGAAGCGTGATGGTGACCGTCGTTAAAGCGCCGGTGACCTCATTGGTTACCGACATTGTCGTTGCCGGCCCCGAGGCCCCGTTGCTGTAGACCCACGATCCGGTCAGGCCAGCGGCATTCGCAGTCCCGGCCTGGAGAGTCGTGAATGTCGCATAGACCACACCATTATAGCTGACAGTCAACGTGTTGGCGCGTGTAGTATCCTGATTTTGCCATGCCAGGCCGAACGATATATTGGCGACAGCGTCGGACGTGGTGATCACGGTCTCACTGGTTGGCGTGGTGTAGGTCGTGCTCGTCGTCGCTCCCGGAACGACGATATCCTGCTGCAGTGTGGCGGTTGCCCCGGCAGCGGTTGTCCAGTCCCAACGGCCGTCGCTGGCGTTGAGGACGATTGCTCCGGCTGTCGTCGCAGCGCCCTCGGTCCACCCGGCCGGCGGGGTAGCCTGCGCAGTCGTGCCGAAGGTGCCGTTGACGATCCTGTTGATCTGAGAATCATTTATGCTGGACGGACCTGTGACGGTGGGGCCGGAGTTCAAGTCAACGGTGGGACCGGTTGCGATCAGCAGTGTCGACCTCGCGGTGTTGCTCAGTTCATTCAGCTGGTTCCGGGCCTGGATATCGATGGTGCGGGCTGTCGTGCTGCTGGAGGACGTGGCGAAACGGATTTGGGAAAGCGCCGTGCGGTAGTCGGCTTCGGTGGCCACGCCGGACAAAACGATGCTTGTCGTGCCGCCGCCTGAAGCCGTGATGCCGGTCGGCAACGTGCCCAAGACCGTCAACGCATCACCGGCCTGCGTTGCGACCATCGTGACGGTGATCTGGTTGAGATCGCCAATGGCGTTCGTCAACGTCAAGTCGGTATCAACGATCCGGACCGCGCTGCCACCGCTCGGCACGAATGGCAGGATAACGGATTTGTCCGCGCCGGTCGAGTTGTTGCCGTCGAGATCAAGCGCGACCTCGCCCGTGAAGGCGATGTTGTAGGAGATCGTCGTTGGAGATGTCGCCACGCCGAGTGTCCATTGCACGCCAACGCCGATGTCGAGGCTTGTCGCCGACGTGACCACGTCGATGTCGCCGCCGCCCACGATACCGTTGTCGTAGATCGATGCATCGTTGAACGTCGTGGACGAATAGGATGTGAACTCGGCGCCCCCCTCGACCTCGGCGATGATCATGTTGATGCCCGCACCAGCTCCCACGCCTGTCGCGCCTATGGCGCTGACATTTCCACCGATCGCTGTGCTGACCGTCGTGCCGTTGTCTTGTCCGCCAATGTACTGATCCAATCCATGATAAAATTTCACCACCTGACTGTTGCTTGACGGCGGTGTCACCGTAATTGCTTCCGTCAGGAAGCCGTTGTTGGCGACGTATTTGGTCTGAACGACGAGTTGGAAATCCGTGCTGGCATTGTACGCGTTGCTGTTATCCTGATCGTAATAAAGCGTTGTAGTGACAACCCAAGGATCAGCTGACGTTCCTGTACCCGTCAATGACTGGGCACCGCCTGACTTCCACGCTATTAGATTGGTCCCGGCAACCAGTGAGCCATCGCCGCCACGGTCATAACCGATTACCGTGGACCCGACTGCAAGATATATCGAATTGTAGAGACCTGTATTGGTATCGGTAACACCGTTGCCATATAAATGGTACACATTCTTGTAGAAAATCTGCAACTGACCGAATTCGGTTACGAAGATCCTCAAGCCGTCGCTGCCGTCGGCCTTCGTGCCGCCGGTCGGATTGATAACCTGATTGAGAAGCACGCCCTCCCAGTTTACGGGTTGGAGCTCGGTCGTTTCGATGTGTCCGACAACCTCCTCAAGGTTCCAGTCGCCGCCAAGAGCGACGCTGCCCGTCACATTGTCGGACGCCGCTACGTCGGCGCCGGTCTTCATTGACAGCAATTCAGCAGCAAGCTTTCCATCGGCACCTTTGCCGAAGTCACAACCGTAGATCAGGATATCAGCGTCGGATGACAAGGCGGCGCCAATGCGGGCAAGATCAGCAGCATAGACGCCCATAATCGTCGCCGCGGACAGCGTTCCCGTGCCGAGTCGCAATGCACCTTCGGATCCGTGCGACAGAACATGGATCGCGGCAACATTGGATTGCGCAGCAAGCACTTCAACCATCTGCTCCACGCCATCGCGATTCTGGTCGAGGATGACGATCATGTACCCTGCGCCCGCCGGAGGCAGCAGGCTTTCGTAATTCTCCACGCCTTGGTCGACGAAGATGATTTCAATGCCGCGTGGGGCGAGACCAACCGAAACGCCATCGAGCGCCAAACTGCGGTCAGTGTCTCCCGACGTCACTTCGTCGGGCTGACTGCGCGCGCGTTCTGACGCAGATGCTGGCAGATGCACGGCAAACAAGCGCCCGCCTGGCTCAGACGCATCTGTCGTCATTCCCGCGTGCGCACGCTTCAATAAGTCTGAGGAACTTTCGAAGCTCCCGGAGCCAAGCATGATGCGGCCATCAGCTACGGCGGGAATGACATGGATGCTGGCGATATCCGGCCTGTCGCTGAGTATCTGCGTGATTTGTGCCGGACCGTCCGTCAGCGGATCCAGAAAGGCTATTTCGACACCGGGTCCGATCGCCTGAACCTGCGCGCCAATGTTTTCGGCGCGGGGATCGATGAGAACAATGCTGGCCGCCGAAGCACCTGGCGGTGGCGATTGACGATCAACGAGCCATAATGGGGACTGGGCTGCAAAATCCACGGCGCCATGAAAGCTGGCAGGCTCGTGAAACAAAGATTCAGCGCTGGAGGCATCGATCTGCTTCTCGATGGTGTCGATCATCGCGCCGTCGAATGCGATGCGCTGCTCAAGCGCATGCATCGTGTGGATCGCACGTGTGCCGTTCAAAGCGTGTTCGTTACTTTCGTTTTTTGACGAACCCGTCGAATCGCTGGACTTTTTCGCCGACCGCTGTCTTGCCACGAGTCATGCCTTCTCTAGCCTTGGGCGTGACTGTGTAAAATTTTTGTTAATGGCACCTTAAACTAAGGGGCAACTTCCGAGTGATATTTGAAAAAATCGGCTACCGCCGGGTTCGTGGACGCCGAGATGGGAGGCATGAAGCCGGGGGTGGCCAATGGAAAGACGGCTGTTTGGGCGTGAGTTCAAGATTGGGGCTGTGCAACTGATCAGACCATGCCGCGTTGAGGTTGATCATTGTCGCGCCAACCACCGACATTCTCAGCTTTCATGGCAGACGACATGGGATTACTGCCAGCCCATCACGTCGATCAGCGCCGGTCCCAGGATGACGACGAAGAGCACTGGCAGGAAGAA
Source organism: Hyphomicrobiales bacterium (assembly GCA_031380285.1). Classification (GTDB taxonomy): domain Bacteria; phylum Pseudomonadota; class Alphaproteobacteria; order Rhizobiales; family Beijerinckiaceae; genus JADCCX01. Next base: position 3,927 of record JANNFV010000311.1, read on the forward strand.
CAGGATCATCGGCACCGTCAGCTTGGGCGGCAGCGCTGCGGCCTTCTTCTCGGCCTCGTTCATGCGCATGTCGCGAAACTCCTGCGACAGGACGCGCAGGGCGGTAGCGATGGGTGTGCCGTAGCGCTCGGCCTGGATCAGG
>JANNFV010000322.1:0-5178 GCA_031380285.1 Hyphomicrobiales bacterium
TTATCGTCTCTGTCCAATACGCGGGATTTTAGCTTCCAAATAGCGTGTCATTGACTTCCAATTAGCCGAGATCAATAGTTCCGATTGTCCGAGATTCGGGGAAGGCATGTATGAGCGGTTTGTAGAGCGGCGGGCGGAGCAGGCCCTTTCGGATACCCCTGTGGTCCTGATCGTAGGACCGCGCCGGGCAGGCAAAACCACGCTTGTCCGAAAAATGGGGGAATCCGGTCGAACCTATATCACGCTCGACGACCAGACAGTGCTCGAAGCCGCAAAATCCGATCCGATCGGCTTCATCCGGGGCTTGGACCAAGCCATCATCGATGAGAAACGAGAGCGTGACTGATCCAAGTGCCTCAATGCGCCCAAGTTGCCAACATGCCTTCGCGATCAAATGCCCACGGCACTATCTTACCAACGCAGTGCTTCTCCATCGCGGAAAAACCCACCAGAAGGGCCGGAATGAGGGAGCGTCGCTGCCCAAACAACACCCGCCGCCCCGTCACTGACGGGCCTGCCGCCTCCGCCCATGTCGGTTGCAGTCCATCCGGGGCATACGGCATTGACCAAGACACCAGTGCCACGCGAGTCTGCGGCCAGCTTCAGGGTCAGGGCATTCAGCGCGACCTTCGTGATCGCATAGGCAGGCGTGCCGCCTTCCATCGTTGCGAGCGACCCCGCCTCAGAGGAGACATTAACGATTCGCCCCCAACCTGCCCGTCGCATAGCCGGGGCAAAGATTTGCGCCAAGCGCCAGGCACCAAAAACATTGGTTTCGAACGCTTCTCGGATCACGGTCCAATCCGCTGTCAGCGCGGATTGCCTCGTATCGTAATGAATGGCCGCATTGTTCACCAATACATCGATCGCGCCAATCTAATCGAACAGACGTTCCGGCGCGGCAGGATTGGCAACATCGAGTTCCACCGCCCGAGCTCCCATACCAATAGCCTTAGCTGCCCTGTGGCCTTTGGCCAAGTCGCGGACCCCCAGAAGAACCTCAAAATCTTGGTTGGCAAGCTGCCGCGCCACTTCTTCGCCAATCCCGCGATTGGCACCAGTGATCAATGCGATCCGTTTCCCCATTTGGGCCTCCTTAGTTAGCGTGGTGGATGAGGGCTGCTCGAACCTGTGGTCCGGTCATGTTGCTGTCGAAAACGACCGTTCCAGGATCAAAGCGTTTGGCTTGGCGAAGCTCGCCTATTGCGACAGGATCGAATCCGGCATCCATGACCAAGCGCGCTGCAAGACTGACGGCTCCTTCATCATCGCCCGCAAGGGGTATCCCGATTCTGTCTCCCGCGCGATGTGCCTCACTCCTCAAAGTCGTCCACATTACGGTGCTGAACGCCCGGACCAACCTCCCCTGCGGTAGCAATAGAGATACCGATGAAGCGACGCCCTGCGCCGAGGCCAAAGCGCGGTCGCCAAAAGCGCCATCGCGCGGCGGATCAGGGACGGTCGCATCCATCAAGACCTTGTCACTGAGCACGCTGCCGATGGTCCGTGCAATGTCTGGCCAGGCACGAAACGGGAATGCCGCGAGGACGATATCGGCTTGCTGGGCGGCCTCGAATGCGCTGCCTACATCAGCCTTGTCGCCAAGTTCAGACACAAGTGCCTTAAGCCGGTCAGGATGACGAAGGCCAAACCGCACGTTGTGACCGGCGTCAGCCCAAAGACGACCAAGGGTTCCGCCGATCATCCCGGCACCAATGATGCCAATCTTCATGATGCGCTCCCGTGGTCTTCGCCGAGCGTGTTCTTGAAGAAGGCGGCGACGGTGTCACTGGCTTCGCCCACAGGCCCGTCCTGGTCGTAAAAGTCGAACTGGCTGACGTTCGGCAACCAGAGCTCGCGTTTTTTCGACCCCGTAAGCAGATCGAAGAACGCGTGCGCCCCTTGAGGAATGGCCGCCGCCTCAGAATGGACGATCTGGACCGGCTTTTCTGCAAGCCCTGCGGCGGTTGCCACAGCATCGAAGGTCAGCCAGGGCTCCCACGAGCCGACATAGAACCTGTTGTCGTATTCCGGAATGAGGCCACGATCCTTTTCGGTGTAGTATGGGGCTTGGTACATGACGGCCTTAAGATCCGTCAGGCTGGCCGCAGGAACCATCGTCTGATGCCCGGTCTCGGCGTATGTTTCCACCGCTGCGCGCCCTGCAGCGATGAGCTGAGCCACGCCCCCTGCCCCGCCATAGACCGCATCAACGATCTCTGCATTGTGGAGCCAGGGTGCAACCAGGGCCACCACCTTTATGTTGCTTGAGACCGATGCGGCCGCGCCCATGTAACCAGAACTTGCACAGATGCCGAGGCCAGCCATTCGCGCCGGGTCGACTTCCGGACAGCTCGAAAGCGCCTTGGCAGCAGCCACGATATCGGCCGTCTTCATGGCGGGATGTTCATACTGGCGTACATCGCCTTCCGACTGCCCCCATCCCCTGAAATCGAAAGCGAGCGCCGCAAAACCGCGTCGTGCCATTTCGGCGGCGTAGCGCCGTGGCATTTGCTCCTTCACCGTCGTCCAGGCGCCCGTAACAATCACACCTGGCAACGGGGTCGATCCGTCGTATCCGGGTGGAACGTAGAGATCACCGACCAGGCGTGTGCCATTGCTTTCAAAAAGGATGCGACGCGATTGTGGCGCTTCCGTGCGGTTAGATTTGGATGCCATTTTTTCAGTCTCCTCATAAAGATGTTGGATTAAATTTACCCGATACGATCTTTTCAGACTTGAGCCACACACTGATTTTCTTGAATAATCCTGCCTTTCTTGAACGTTTCATATCGTTCGGCAGGAATCTTTGCGCCCGCCCCTCATTGGGCGGGCGCACAATCTTTGCATGACTAAGGCTTCGACGGCTCTCGGCTCTGCCGCCGATTATTCGGAGAGACGCTCAGGCAGTGGTTTGAGCGCGTAAGCCGACCAGAAGAAGAAGTTGGCCGCATCCTGATCGCCGGACATGTTAGTGGCTTCCACGATCTTGCCATCTTCAATCCGATAGATCAGCGCCCAGGTCGTGTCGACATTGGGCAAGCCTTCGGCATTCGACCAGCCGCGATGGATATCGACGACACTGTGCTCATCCGCACCAAAATAGATCGGCTCTGCCTTGAAATTGGCTTTGCCGAGCTGGCCAAAGAAGGCCAGCACTTCGTCACGCCCATGCTTGGTGCCCGAGAGCGGGTGGCGGCCAGGGATATGCCAGACGACATTTTCGTCCATCACGGCGGCAATCTTGTCGAGATCGTTCGCGGCATAGGCAGCGAAAAAGGCTTTGACGACTTCGATATTTTCTTCGGGTGTGGCGGACATGGCAGGTGCTCCGGCAAGGGTTGAAAGTGCGATTGCAGCGGCAGCTGCTTTGGCTTTAAGTGTCATGGAAAGGCTCCTTTTGTTCGTGTTGATGTACAAAAGGTAGCTGATCGGTGCTCGCAGGGCTTGCGTCACGCTCTTACAGTTTTGAAGATTCCCGCTATTGCAACTTGCGGAACTGCTTCGGTGTCTGTCCGGTGAACTGTTTGAAAGTACGAGAGAAATGGGGTTGATCGGCAAATCCGCAGGCAAAAGCGATATCGCTCATCGGCCGGGCGCGGTCAGCCAGCATCTTGCAGGCCTGCTCGGTTCTGTACCGCATCAGGAACTGGTAGGGCGTATCGCCAATGACTTGTTTGAACAGCCTTGAGAAATGTGACGCGCTCAATCCGGCTTCACGCGCAATCTCTTCGATTGTTACTTCGTCCCCAAAATGAGCGGCAATAAAGTCCAGTACGCGCTTGTAATGCGCCGCCGTGAATCCGGCCTCATATTCAAGGGCTTCCCCGCGTTCCCGGCCGTATCTTTGCACGAGCTTGACGAGGAACACGCGCGCCAGAGATTCGTACATCACCTCCGAGCCCAGTCGTCGTGACGTCAACGCATCGACCAGTTGCAAGGATGCGTTTGCAATGTCTACATCCTCGAATTGCGGCAGGTTGGCGAGCTGCTCGCGAGTCAGCAAAACCCCTAGCTCAGTTTCAGTGACGCGCTCCAGCCGCGCCGGATCGATGGTAACGACCACACAACGGGACTGGACATGCCATCGCCACCCGCTGCGGATCCCCGCAGGGGTCAAGGCTATTTCGTTGCGATGAAAGATGAAGTCCCTGTGCTCGCCATCACGCCAGTTTTCTAACCGCATGGGTTCGTCCTTGACGTTGATCAGGACGTGATGTTGCGAGAAGACCTCGTTCGGCATCGTTCCTGGCGCGGCTTCAAAAAACTCGACATTCATCAACTCTGCCGCACGCGGGCGCACAAGGTCCTGACTTCGGACCAGAGGGGGTGATGGATAGATGTCCTGATAGGTTTTCATCCGGCTATCGTACCGCAAGATCATAACATTTTCAATTTGGCAGGTTTGGGCGCGCCCCGATCTTTCTGATCCGGGTCAGGCTCTAGACCCATTCCATGGGTCCTGAACCCCTCGGAATCGCGGGTTTCAGCCAGGACGGTGACGATCCTTCGCGCGTAAAGATCATCGGAGCCTTCGGCAGGACGGATCACCCGGCCGTTGCACGCCAACGGGGTTCCCTATCGCGGGATCAATGAGATCCAGCGTGCGCCAGACTTGCTGCTGGCGATCAAAAAAACGGTCGATGAGGATTATCGCCCGGGCCGCTTTTTGCTCACGGGTTCGGCGAATGTGCTGACCTTGCCACGGATTGCCGACAGCTTGGCGGGGCGGATGGAAACCATCCAGATGCTGTCGCTGGCGCGGGCCGAAATCGAAGGCCGGCCTCCATCATTCCTGGAACGCCTCTTCGAGGGGAAGCTACAGAGCCAGAAAGATGCGGAGATTGGCGATGATCTTGTCCGGTTGGTCCTGCTCGGAGGATTTCCGGAAGCGATCAGCCGCGAAACCGAAAGGCGGCGGCAGGACTGGGCGCGCTCCTATCTCAACTCGATTCTTACACGCGATCTGCGGGACATCGCGGAGGTGGAAAAACTCACCGAGCTCCCAAAATTTGTGCGGCTGCTGGCCGAGCATTCCAGCCAGCTGGTCAACTATTCGCAGTTCGGGGGCAGCATTAACGTCAGCCACAAAACCGGACAACGTTATGTCGGCTTGCTCGAACAGGTGTTCCTGATCGCGACGGTGCAGCCTTGGTTCACCAATGCCCTGAAGCGGAT
>JANNFV010000363.1:0-9347 GCA_031380285.1 Hyphomicrobiales bacterium
GCTGCGCCTCGCGGCGAAACTCCACCAGTTTCTCGGTGTTTGTGGTTTCATAGGCCATCGACGCCGCCAGGAATTCGGTGGGGTAATTCGCCTTCATCCAGGCCGTCTGATAGGCGACCAGCGCATAGGCTGCGGCGTGGCTCTTGTTGAAGCCGTAATCCGCGAATTTCGCCAGCAGATCGAAGATCGTGTTGGCATCCCCGTCCGTGATGGCGTTGGCAAGACAGCCCTCCACGAAGCGCTCGCGCTGCTCGTCCATTTCCTTCTTGATCTTCTTGCCCATGGCGCGGCGCAGCAGATCCGCCTCGCTCAGGCTGTAGCCCGACAGGATCTGCGCGATCTGCATCACCTGCTCCTGATAGACAATGACGCCGAAGGTCTCCTCCAGCACGGATTTCACCTGGGGGTGGATGTATTCCGGCTCCTTGCGCTTGTGCTTGCAATCGCAATAGACCGGAATGTTCGCCATCGGGCCCGGGCGATAGAGCGCGACCAGCGCGATGATATCCTCGAAACGGTCGGGCTTCATGTCGGACAGCGCGCGCCGCATGCCGCCTGATTCAAGCTGGAAGATGCCCACCGCTTCCGCCCGCGACAGCATGGCGAAGGTCCGCTCGTCATCGAGCGGGATTTTCAGCAGGTCGATGGTCACGCCGCGCTTGGCCAGCAGCTTCACAGCGCGATCAAGCACGGACAGCGTCTTGAGGCCGAGGAAGTCGAACTTCACCAGGCCGGCCTGCTCCACCCATTTCATGTTGAACTGGGTCACCGGCATGTCGGATTTCGGATCGCGGTAGAGCGGCACCATCTCTTCCAGCCGCCGGTCGCTGATCACGATTCCGGCGGCGTGGGTGGAGGCGTGGCGGTAAAGCCCCTCCAGCTTGAGGGCGATGCCCAGCATGCGCTCGACCTGCGGGTCTTCGTCAGACGCCGCCCGCAGCCGCGCTTCCTCGGCAATGGCCTTTTCGAGCGTAACGGGATTGGCCGGGTTTTGCGGCACGAGCTTGGTCAGCTTGTCGACCTGACCATAGGGCATTTCGAGCACGCGGCCGACATCGCGCATCACGCCACGGGCCTGCAAGCTGCCAAAGGTGATGATCTGCGCCACACGGTCCTGGCCGTAGCGATCCTGGACGTAGTGGATCACCTCCTCGCGCCGGTCCTGGCAGAAATCGATATCGAAATCGGGCATCGACACGCGTTCGGGATTGAGAAAGCGCTCGAACAGCAGATTGAACTGGAGCGGATCGAGATCGGTGATCTTGAGGGCATAGGCCACCAGAGAGCCAGCACCGGAGCCGCGCCCTGGCCCAACGGGAATACCCTCTTCCTTGGCCCAGCGGATGAAATCCGAGACGATCAGGAAGTAGCCGGGGAAGTTCATGCGCTCGATCACGGACAGCTCGAAATCCAGCCTCTGGCGATAGTCATCCGCTGTCATGCCGGGCACGGGATCATGCTGGCGAAAGCGATCCTCCAGCCCAGCATGGGCCTCGCGCTTCAGCAGGGCCGCCTCGTCCTCGCTGTCGGAGAAGCGGGGCAGGATCGGCGTCTTCAGCACCTTGGGGCGGAAGCTGCAGCGCATGGCGATTTCGATCGTGTTTTGAGTCGCTTCCGGCAAATCCTTGAACAGTTTCTGCATCTCGGCCCGGCTCTTGAAGCCGTGCTCCACCGTCATCCGTCGGCGATCATCGTCCGATACCAAACGCCCCTCGGCGATGGCCACCAGCGCGTCATGGGCTTCATGGTCCTTCCTGGTCGCGAAGAAAGGCTCATTGGTGGCAACCAGCGGAATGCGATGGGCATAGGCGAGCGCGAGCAATTGCGGTTCTGTCGCGCGTTCGGCTTCCGTGCCATGGCGTTGCAGCTCAATGTAGAGGCAGTCCGGAAACAGGGTCCGCAGCGCCAGCAGGCGTCGCTCTGCCAGATCGGATTGCGCCGCAACCAGTGCGCGGTCCACCGGGCCATCCGGACCACCCGTCAAGGCGATCAGGCCATCGCTCAGGGCACGCAGCCGGTCCATCGTGACATGCGGCTCGTCGGCGGATTCGGTTTCCATGAAACCGGCGCTCGTCAGGCGCATGAGGTTGCGATAGCCCGCCTCGTTCATGGACAGCAGGACCAGCTTGCCCCTGCCCTCGCGCTGGGCATTCGGACGCCCGGGGGCGGCCTGGTGGTCGCCGAAATCGACGGTGAGCTGAATCCCGATGATTGGCTGGATGCCCGAGCCGGCGAGTTTTTCCGAAAATTCGAGCGCTCCGAACAGGTTGTTTGTGTCGGTCAGCGCCAGCGCGGGCATGCCATCGGCTTCAGTCAGCTTCGCCAGCTTGGCGATGGGCAGCGCCCCTTCCAGCAGCGAGAACGAGGAATGCACGTGGAGGTGCACAAAGCCGACATCGCTGTAGATCGTGGACATGGTTGCGCTCCGGATCCGTCAGGATCTCTATCGCAGCCACCCTGCCCTGATTCCAGCAGGCAATGCATCCATCCACATGAACGCGCTTGCGCGATCAGACACCCAGCGCAGGGGCAACCGCACTGGCCCAGGTCCAGACCATCACCAGGAACATGCCGATGATGGTGACTTCAGCAGTATCTTCGATGACACGACGCAACATGACGCTTCCTCCGTTCATTCTTCGTTCATATTCTGCTTTTGTTCTCGTGACAACACCGCTTGTTGCAATGAGAACAAATCATGATCGATAGGGTTAATGCCAGACGGAACCGGGTTTGAAGGATAGAGCTTCAACCTATTCCTTCCCTCTTGCGGGGAAGATGGCCCGAAGGGCCGGATGGGGGTCGCTCAGGTCACGGCGCTTGCTTCTGAACCACCCCGTCCGTCACGGCTTCGCCGCAAGGGAGAAGGCAATAGGATCGATCAGAATGATCAATTGTGTCGTTGTTATTGTCGCCCCGCCTCAAAGCATCACGTTTTTTGACGGACACAATGGCACGTCGTCTTGGACGGGCTTGACCCGTCCATCCACGTCTTCCTGCGGCCCATAAACGTGGATGGCCGCGTCAAGCGCGGCCATGACGTGTTTCCGTCGAGAAACGTCGTGCTCTACGCTTGGATTTGACAAGCATCTCCACAACGGTTCAATGCCGAATTCATCGGAGGGTTGAACATCGTGCTCTTGCGCAATGCCCATTACGCACTGATGAACGTTATGCTCGTGCTGAACCTGGTCTGCCTGTTGACCGGCGGCATGGCGCTCTGGGTGGGATATGCCTCCGCCCTTGTGCTGTCGACCATCGTGGATGAAGCGGTTGGCGACGACCGGGTGAAGCAGGCCGGTGCGCCGGTAATGTTCCTGAACGCCATGCTGTACCTGACACTGCCGCTGATCGCGCTCAATCTGCTGGCGCTGTCGCTGCTATTTGGATCGGGCGATGCTTATGGCCTTGTCGCCGGGCTTGGTGTCCTCGGCTTCGATATTCCCGCCGCGCGCGCATCCAGCGGTTTCTGGACGTTGCTGGGTGCCCTTGCGGGGACCGGCCTGTTCATTGGCGGCGCCGCCACCAACGTGGCGCATGAACTGGTGCACCGCACGGACAGCCGTGCCGCGATGCTGACCGGGCGCTGGCTGCTGGCGTTTTCATTCGATACGGCGTTCTCGATCGAGCACGTCTATGGGCATCACCGCACGGTGTGCACGCCGGTCGATCCCGCGACATCGCGCAGGGGCGAATATGCGCTGGCCTTCTTCGTCCGCTCCACGGTCTTTGGCAATCTGTCGGCCTGGCGTATCGAAAGAGCACGGTTGAAACGCCGTGAACTGTCCATTCTGTCGTTTCAGAACCGCTTCATCACCGGACAGCTCATGTCACTCACGCTGCTGGCCCTGGCTTTTGCCATTGGCGGAGGCTGGGCCGTTTTGGCCTTTGTCATCACCGGTGTGCAGGGCAAGCTCTATCTCGAACTGGTCAATTTCATCGAGCATTACGGTTTGGTGCGGGTGCCTGGCACCACCGTCGAGCCACGCCATTCCTGGAACACCTATCGGATGATCTCGTCCGGCTTGCTCTACAACCTGCCCCGGCATTCGCATCATCACCGCTACGCGACCAAGCCGTTCTGGACGCTCGAGGAAGAGCCGGACGGCCCGAACTATCCCTATGGCTACATGACGATGATCCTGGTGTCGCTCGTGCCGCCGCTCTGGCACAGGATCGTCGATCCGAGGCTGGCGGAATGGGATGCGCATTCCGCGACCCCGGCCGAACGGGCTTTGCTGCAGGCATAGCCCCAAAAAGGAAAAGCCCGGCGCGAGGCCGGGCTTGTCACGATCCCTTGCGGGATTCGCGTGGTTCAGGCGAAAGCAGATGCGCGGGCAACGCTGTCGATGTCGCCGCGTGTCAGGCCGATATCGGACAATTCACGCTCTGACAGGCTCGACAAGGCACGAACCGAGTCACGGTAACGCAGATAAGCGCGGACACGGGCAATGATATGGGAAACGAACATCGGGGTAGCTCCTTGAGGTGTTGAATGGACTGGCGGGCGGTGTCCCGTCGCGTCACACCGTTTGTGCAGTGCAATATAGACATTCTTGTGACGAATGGCAGCGCAAACTATTGTCATGAGGCATGCGCAAAATGCATGCATCGTTCACTGCTTCTCAACCTATTTTCAGAAACCCGCTATTTGCATCAGAATTGTTGATGAATGGGCGAGATCAGCCGAGTTCAGGTGTATCCGTATTGCCCCGCATCCGGCTGACGATCGAGCGCAGACTGACCGCTGGCTTGACGCCCGGAATCACATGGACATCGCCATGCAGGATCGCATTGGGAAGCTGCTCCTTGCTCTGGGTCGTAAACCGCATGCGCATGGGCGTGGCCACGCCTTCGCCAAACGCAATGGCCTCGCGGTTGCCGATGGCGGAGAGGAAGGTGATCTGACTGGCCGATGAATCCGAGATCGCCGAACGGATGATTTCCTGATCCCGGTCGTTGCCGAGCCGCATGGCGAATACCGTCGAACATTGCGACAGGATGGTCGGGTCCAATTCGCCTGGCCGCTGCGTGATGATGCCGATGTAGCAGCCGTATTTGCGGCCTTCCTTGGCGATGCGGGAGATGGACTGGCGGGTCGGCGCGAAGCCAAGCTTGGGATCCTGCGGCACATAGCGGTGGGCTTCCTCGCACAGCACCAGCACCTCCAGGCCATCTCCACTGTACATCGCCAGATCGAAGGACAGGCGCGCCAGAACCGATACCACGGCGTTCAGCACTTCGGATGGCAGGCCAGCGAGTTGCAGCACGGTGATCGGCTTGCCCGCGTGGGGAATGCGGAACAGCTTGCCCAGCACGGCCTCGATGTTGTCCTCGGTCACGCCGCGCCCGAACATGAAGCGATAGCGCGGATCGGTGCACAGGCTTTCCAGCCGGTTCTTCAGCACGCGCAGATGATAGCGATCATGGCGCGGATCGAGCTTGCCCATCATTTCGTCGAGCAAAGCGATGAGATCAAGCATGCGATAGGGCGAAGGCGAATCCGGCGAGAACGAGATGCCGTCGGCGGATTTCTTGAGAATGCTGGAGGCGGATATCACGCCGGACTGGAACACCGCGAACTGTGCCTTGGCCAGTGGCAGCAACTCGCGCAGGATATCGGTTTCATCCGCCGGTGGGGTGCGTCCGCGATAGACCACATCGAGCAGCTCATCGAAACGGAACAGCCAATGCGGCAGATCCAGCACGGTTGAATCCAGCGTGATCGAATTGTCGCGAAAGGCATGGGAATACTCGTTGTGCGGATCGAGCACGAGGACGCGCAGATCGGGCTTGACCTCGACGGCCTTGCGCACCAGCAGCGAGACCGCGCTGGATTTGCCGACGCCCGTGGTTCCCACCACCGAGAAATGTTTGGACAGCATATCCTCCATGCTGACCACGGCGGGAATGGTCTCGTCCTGCGAGATGCGCCCGATTTCGACGCCCTGACGCTCGCCCAGGTCAAACACGGCACGCAGATCTTCCGTGCGGATTCGATGCGCGTTGGCACCCAGCCAGGGATAGGTGGTGATGCCGCGCCGGAACAACAGCCGTCCGTCTGGCTGCTCCACCACCTCGCCCACCAGTTCGACCTGCACCATCAGCAGGTTGGCCTTGTGATCGTCCCACTGGTCGTGGCGCACCGCCATCTCGAAGACCATGCCGACGATGCGGCTGGGCCCCAGGTTGATCGAGATCAGCTTGCCGATGCTCCAGAAATCCGAGCTGACGCCCTGCACATTGGTGGCCGAGGTCGAGATCGTGGCACGCGCACCATTGACGGAGATCACCTTGCCGATCATCCGCTCGACCGGCTGCTCGTTCTCGCGCCTGTCAGGCGCGATGTTGGTGTGAAACTGCTGGGGTTGCAGCGGCATGTTCATGGTCATACTTCCCGAAAACTGAGGGGAATTATGCCGCACGGACCTTAAGGGGCTGTAACCAATTTGCGTCAATGACAACGGGGATATGTGGCAAAACGTCGATCATTGCGAAAAGCCCCCAATAACCAATCAGGCAGCATGGCTTGCGATTGACAAGGAATCCCGACACCATTATGTTTCATTTGTTTCTGAAACAAATGCAGGAGATTGCCATGCCTGTTTTGGAGTTCGTCTCAAAGAGTGCCGAAGCGGCAGAAAACATTCGGCGGTTTCGGCAGGAGGTCATGCTTCATGCCGGGCTGCAGAAGCTTCTGAGCCGCTCGCCAGCCTGGTATGCGGTTCGCACTGAGGGCACTTTGGCGCTCGCGCCGTCAAAATTCGTTGGGTACCGGGATAATACCGCCGCGCAGTATCTCGCCAACAACGGACAAGATGGTGTCCATGATGGACGAGAAACGGAACGGCTGCTGGAGCGTTGGTTCGAGGATGTGCCGCCGGGATCGGCCCTTGATCGCAGTTTGCATGCGGCGCTCGTTTCGCTGCTGCAACCCTACGGAAAATCCCCCAATGCTCGGGCGCGTTTCCGCATTCTGAAGGAGACGCCGGAGAGATTGGCCTCTCTTCCGCATGCAAGCGACAATGGCACCATGGCGAAACAGGATATGGCAGGGAAAAGACCCGACTGGATTGTCTTCGATCCTGACATTTGTGCGGGCAAACCGACATTGCGCGGCACGCGAATCCGGGTGTCGGACATCATGCAGCTTCTGGCGGGTGGCGATACGGTGCTGCAGATCCTCGAGGATTATCCATCCTTGCGGCAGGAGCATGTGGACGCAGCGCTGCGATATGCTGCGGAAGCCGTCGATCATCGCGTGATCCGCGCGGCCTGAGCGTGAACTTTCTGGTGGATGAACAGTTGCCGCCACGCCTGGCACAATGGTTACGGGATAGGCATCACGTCGCCGAACATGTGATCGAGCTTGGGATGGGTGGCAAACCTGACAGGGACATCGTTGCAGCGGCAGCAAACCTGAACGCTGTTCTGGTGACAAAGGATGCCGATTTCTCTCTCAGCCAACACTCCAAGGTGCCAATCCTGTGGCTACGCTTTGGAAATATCGGAACGCAAGCCATGCTTCTGCGCCTCGATCATGTGCTGCCCGAAGCGGTAGCAGCGCTTGAGAAGGGCGAAATGATCATCGAGCTGCGATAACAGCTTCTTTCGCTGCTCTCCCTCTTCCACCTACTCCGCAGCCTTCACGGGTTTCATCGGTCGGCGCGCCAGCACCTCTTTGAGGAAGCGTCCGGTATGGCTCGTGGCATTCGCCGCGATGTCCTCCGGCGTGCCGACGCCCACCACCTCGCCACCGCCGTCGCCACCTTCCGGCCCCATGTCGATGAGCCAGTCCGCGGTCTTGATGACCTCCAGGTTGTGCTCGATCACCACGACGGTGTTGCCCTGCTCCACCAACTCGTGCAGCACCTCCAGCAATTTGGCGACATCGTGGAAATGCAGGCCGGTCGTCGGTTCATCCAGGATGTAGAGCGTGCGTCCCGTGGCGCGTTTCGATAGCTCCTTCGACAGTTTCACGCGCTGCGCCTCGCCGCCCGACAGCGTGGTTGCCTGCTGTCCGACCTTCACGTAGTCGAGGCCGACGCGGGCCAGCGTTTCCATCTTCTCGCGGATCGATGGCACCGCCTTGAACAGGTCGCGGGCTTCCTCAACCGTTGAATCCAGAACCTCGGCTATCGACTTGTTGCGATACTTCACTTCAAGCGTTTCGCGGTCGTAGCGCTTGCCCTTGCAGATGTCGCAGGTGACATAGACGTCAGGCAAAAAGTGCATCTCGATCTTGATGACGCCATCGCCCTGGCAGGCCTCGCAGCGTCCGCCCTTGACGTTGAAGGAGAAGCGGCCCGGCAGATAGCCCCGCGCCTTCGCCTCGGGCAGGCCCGCGAACCACTCCCGGATCGGTGTGAACGCGCCGGTGTAGGTCGCAGGGTTGGAACGCGGCGTGCGCCCGATGGGCGATTGGTCAATGTCGATGACCTTGTCGAGATGCTCCAGGCCCTCGATCCTGTCATGCGGTGCGGGATGCTCCAGCGCTCCATTCAGGCGCTTCGCCGCCAATTTGTAGAGCGTATCGATGACCAGGGTGGACTTGCCGCCGCCTGATACGCCCGTGATGCAGGTAAAGGTGCCCAGCGGAATTTCCACCGTGACATTCTTCAGGTTGTTGCCCCGCGCATTGACGATCTTCAGCACGCGGGATTTCATCGGCTTGCGCCTGACGCGCGGTACCGCCACCAGCATTTCCCCCGTAAGATACTTGCCGGTGAGGGATGCCGGATTGGACATCACCTGCTGCGGCGTGCCCTGCGCCACCACCTGCCCGCCATGGATGCCCGCGCCCGGCCCGACATCGACCACGTAATCCGCTTGCAGGATGGCGTCCTCGTCATGCTCGACCACGATCACCGTGTTGCCAATGTCGCGCAGACGGCGGAGCGTGCCCAACAGCCGCTCGTTATCGCGCTGATGCAGGCCGATGGACGGCTCATCCAGCACATAAAGCACGCCGGTGAGGCCAGAACCGATCTGCGACGCCAGGCGGATGCGCTGGCTCTCGCCACCCGACAGGGTGCCGGAGGCACGCCCAAGCGAGAGATATTCAAGCCCGACATCGACAAGAAAGCGCAGGCGGTCGCGGATTTCCTTCAGGATGCGCATCGCGATCTCGCGCTGCTTGTCCGTCAGCTTGTGGGACAGTTCCTGGAACCAGATGTTGGCGTCCTTCACCGAAAGGCGCGTGACTTCCGAAACATGGCATCCCGCGATCTTGACCGCCAGCGCCTCGGGCTTCAGCCGATCACCCGCACAGGCGTGGCAGGGTGTCTCGGACATGAAACGGCCGATCTCCTCGCGGGCCCAATCGCTATCCGTCTCCTTGTAGCGCC
>JANNFV010000390.1:0-7524 GCA_031380285.1 Hyphomicrobiales bacterium
GTCCTCGACATGCAGCATGGCGGGATCGACTACGGCATTGCCGTGCAGGGCATTTCCAACTGCGCCCTTGCGGGCAAGCCTGCGATCGTGCGGGTGCCTGTCGGCGGGTTCTCGATGGCCTCGCGCATGCTGGATGCCGGAGCGGCCGGGATCATCGCACCGATGGTCAACACGGTGGAAGATGCACGGCAGCTCGCCTCCTTCACCAAGTTTCCGCCCCTGGCCGACCGCAGCTGGGGCCCCGCCCGCGCCTTGACGCTGACCGGCCTGGCCCCGGCGGAGTATCTGGCGCAGGCCAATGATTTCTCGCTGACCATCGCCATGATCGAGACCCGGGTGGCGCTGGATGCTCTGGACGACATCCTGGCGGTGCCGGGCATCGACGGTGTGTTCGTGGGACCGTCCGA
This sequence comes from Hyphomicrobiales bacterium, assembly GCA_031380285.1. Lineage (GTDB taxonomy): Bacteria > Pseudomonadota > Alphaproteobacteria > Rhizobiales > Beijerinckiaceae > JADCCX01. The sequence continues at coordinate 408 of JANNFV010000390.1, forward strand.
CCTGTCGATTGCGCTGAGCCGGGGGGCTTCGGTCAATCAGCTGAGCCCGGATGTCGACAAAGCACTGGATCATGTCGTGGCCCGGGCCAGGGCACACAAGAAGTTCGCCTCGGCCTTTTGTGGCGATGGCAAGCGTGCTTCGCAGGTGGCGGCCAAGGGTTTCCAGCTGATGTCGGTCGGCACCGATATCATGCAGCTCCGGGCGGGGTGTCGCCTCGGCCTCGATGCCACACAGGCGGGTGCCGTTGCGGGCAAGCAGGGCAGCTACTGAGCAGCGGCCACCCTTACCCGAGGTTCTGCAGAACCGAGGCGTCGATGTAGCGGCCGACATCCGTCAGCGATTTGCGCGGGGTAGCAAAGGCCGAGCGCAGGCGCAGGACCGTTTCGATACCCGCCCGATCCAGCGACAGATCGCGCCGGATGCCCCTGGCAGGATCCGTCAGGCGACGGTGAATACGCACGGCCAGCTCGGGAGTGACCGTCGGCTGTCTCGCCCGGAGGATGGCGATGGCCTCCTCCGTGTTGGCGGGATCGGCCAGCCAACCGACAGCGGCCTTGAAGCCTTTGGCGAAACGCACGGCGACCGCCCGGTTGGCATCGAGCCACGGCCTGCGGGCCATGCCGGAAATGCCCTGATACGGCCCGATCAGGCCGGCCATATCCGCCAGACGCACAGCACCTTGTGACTCCGCCATGAGATCGAGAGGCGCGTTGAGCAGGGTCGCTGCAAATTTTCGCTCGTTCAGTGCTTGCAGCCTCTGGGCACCACCCCCAACCGCGACGACATTCACGTCGTCAGGCCCAAGGCCGGATTTCTGCAAGGCCTCGCGCAGCACGAAGGCAAACCCCGTGGTCATGGCATCGACCGCCACGGTCTGCCCCTTGAGGGCGGCAACTGACGGCGTGCCGGGCACGGCCATCAGCGCCAGCATGCCATCATCAACGCCCATGAAGGCTGCGAAATCCGCCTGCCCCGGCAGTAGCGCTTCGCCCTGCCCTTCGACATAGGCCACGACATTGTCGATGGATGTCAGGGCGATGTCGAACGTGCCTGCGAAGACGTCGCTGGCCATCTGGCGGGAGTTCGGCGTCAGGGCCAGTTCGGTTGCCAGGTCCTGCTGGTTGAAGAATCCCTTGGTTTCACCAATCCACATCGGCCAGTTGGACGCGCCTGCAAAGGCGACAACCTTGAGCGCCTGCAGCGCCTGCGCCCGAGCAATCCGGGGTGAAAGAACGGTGGCGGCCAGCGCGGCTGTTACGGCGCGGCGGGTGAGAGGCTGCGTCATCCCGTACGCCCTTCGAGCAGCTTGCCGAAACGGTCTGCATCCTGTGCCATTGCCCTGCCGAAGGCTTCCGGTGGCTCAGCACCGATCACCACGCCCTGTGGTGCAAACTGGGCGGCAAGGTCTGGCATCCGGATGATCTCGAGAATATCCTGGCTGGCCCGGTCCGTGATGGCCTTGGCTGTTCCCGCAGCAGTCATGATTCCGAACCAGGCGTCATACTCGAAGGCAGGCAAGCCCGCTTCCGCAAAGGTCGGCACATCGGGCAACGGCACCAGGCGCTGATTGCCCGTAACAGCCAGCGCCCGCAACTGACCGGCACGCACGAGATCGCCGCCCACCGCGAAGAAGGTGAAGCCGAGCTGCGTATCACCGCGCAGGACGCTGGTGTTGGCTTCCGGCAGGCCGCGATGGGGAATCATCTGCAAGGATGTTCCGACCAGACTGCGGAAGAGTTCCGCCGCAAGGCCCGTGGAACTGGCGACACCTGCGGATGCATACTGAAGACCACCCGATGCCGACTTCGCCATGGCGACTAGATCCTGCAAGGTCTTCGCGGGCGAATTGGCGGGCACGATGAGGATGGAGGGAGCCGACGCCACCTTGGCGATGGGCGTGAAGTCCTTCACCGCATCGAAACCCACATTCTTGTTCACGGCGTTGATCGCGACATGACCGTTGGATGTGAGCATCAACGTGCCGTCAGGCGCTCCCTTGGCGATGCTTTGCGCACCAGGAATGCCGGGGCGGTTTTCCACGATGACGGCCTGTCCCCATTTGGTCGCCAGCCGCTGGCTGATGGCGCGAGCCAGGATATCCGTGGTGCTGCCCGCCGAAAAGGGAACCACCAACTTCACGGCGGCGGTAGGCCACGGCGCCTGCGCACGGGCAGCGGGTGCCAGACCAGCCGATCCAACAGCCGCAGAAAGCGCCAGAAACTGTCGACGATCCATATCCGTACCTCCCATTGGCCGATGGCTTTGCGCCATCATTGACTTCAAAGCTCAAACACCAGGGCGCAGCACTACCCTGTCACGCGACCACCCTATCACGGCAACATACGCCTCGCTGGCACGACTGAACGGATAGACAGCGTGGTCAGCCACCGGGAACGGCTTCAGCGCGCCAGTGGCGAAACCGGGAACCAGTGCACGCAATCGCTCGCCACTCGCCACCGAGGACAAGGCCAGCGTGTCGATGCCGAAATAGGAATGGCGTCCGCGAAAGAACTTGAAGATGTTGAAATTGGCCTGCTGGGTGAGCGAGGCGATGAAGATCTGCCGCCCGCCGACCGCGAGCGCATCCGTGCCCGACTCGTAGTAAGGCTCACCAACCGTGTTGAACACGACAGTCGCCCCTCGCCCGCCCGTCAGTTCTCGGACTTTGGCGGCCACATCGACGCTCGAGGAATCAAGGACGGTCACAGGATGGCAGGCAAAACCCTCGTAGCCTTCCGGCTTGCGCACGACCCCGATGACCTGCGCACCGCAGGCGCTCGCGATCTGCGCCGTGGCCTGGCCGACCTTGCCGTTGAGTCCCATGACAAGCACCGTGTCCTGCGGGCCCGGCATGCCCGCACGCATCAGGCCTTCCTGCGCCGTCACGAAAGGCACGCCAACACCCGCGGCCTCGTCGAAGGTCAGGTTCGATGGCTTCTCGACCAGAGCATCGGCTTCCACCACGAGATGGCTGGCATGGGTGCCATCGCGGCGGATGCCCAGATCGCCGGATGAGCCGAACACCTCCTTGCCCAGAAGATGCGAAGGCCCATCCACGACAACGCCGGCGAAGTCCCGCCCTGGCGTGCGGGGAAAAACGGCATAGGGCATATGCCCCATCGCTGCCTTCACATCGGACGGATTGACGGCAGCAGCACGGATTTCGACGACAACATCCTGCTCGCTGCGCTTCAGCGCGTGTTGCTCAAGCACGGGCGCAATGCTGCTGGCATCCACCGCCTTGGCGTTGAGGCGCAGGCTTGTGGCCACGATGGCAGAGGGCTTGAAGGCTTCGTTCACGGTGATCCTGCCCTTCGTCAAGCTGGGCGTGGCATCGGGTCCGCGCCGAGGCTGGCGAAGCCCAGCATCGCACGCGCTTCGGCTGGCGTCATGATCTGCGATCCCAGATGCTCGACAATGCGGCGTGCCTTGGCCACCATCAGAGCGTTATTCTCGGCGAGAACACCCTTGTCGAGATAGACCGCGTCTTCCAGTCCGGTGCGGGCGTGGCCACCCGCCAGGACAGACTGCGCCACCATGGGGAAGGTCGCACGACCAATGCCGATGGCCGTGAAGGCCGCATCCTGGGGCAACAGATTGCGGGCATAGACCACGGTTTCGGGCGAAGGCTGGAAGCCGTATTTCACGCCCATGACAAAGGACGTGAGTTGCGGGCCCTTCAGCGTGCCGTCCTTCAGGAGATCATGCAGCAGGGCGATATCGCCTGAGTCGAACAGCTCGATCTCGGGCTTCACGCCCGATGCGGTCATGATCTTCGCCATGCGGCGCACATTGCCCGGCGTGTTGATGACGACCTGCCCGCCGGAATTCATGGTGTTGAGATCCAATGTGCAGATCTCGGGGCGCAAGGCTGCCACATGGGTGACCCGGTCTTCCGGGCGCATCAGCGTTGTGCCCGGTGCGGCAACCTTGGGATCGTCCTGCGACGGCACGAAGCGCCCACCCGGACCGGTGGTCAGATTCAGGATGAGCAGGCGGTTTTTCGCACGGATACGCGCCACCACATCCTGATAGTATTCAAGCTTCATCGAGGGTGTGCCCGAGCCTGGCTCCCGCACATGGATATGGGCAATCGCCGCCCCCTCTTCCGCCGCACCCAGGCACGCCTCGGCGATCTCCTCCGGCGTGATGGGCAGATGCGGTGTCTGGTCCGGCGTCGTCAGATTGCCCGTGACGGCGCAGGTGATGGCGACTTTCGCGAGTTGCTGACGCATGGTGATCACAAGGCCCTTCCGCCATCGACGAGAATGAGTGAACCGGTGGAGTATGTCAGGTGCGTGGCGATGGCGAGTATCGCGCGGGCCACATCATCGGGGGAAGCCACCCGCCTGAGGGGAATGGTGGGCGCGAGCTTCGCCAGTTGTTCGGCACCCCGGCCTGGAACGAAATCCGTATCGACAATCCCAGGTGACACCGACATGACGCGGATCGCGGGAGCCAGCGCCCGGGCCAGCGATTTCGTCAGCGTATCCATGGCGGACTTGACGGCGGCATAGGCAATGTTGGAGCCAACGCCATTCAAGGCCGCAATCGACGAGACATTGACGATCAGCCCGTCTCCGGAGGCCTCGAGCAAGGGCCGGAAGGCCCGAATCGCCGCGAACTGGCCGCGCCAGTTGATGCGGAACATCTCATCGATGAAGGCATCGTCCAAGGCATCGAGGTCAGCGGCGGGGACCGGCTTGGTGAAACCAGCCGCGTTCACCAGGATGTCCGCGCGGCCATGGCTTGCCCGTACGGTCTCGGCCAACAGCATCAGTGATGGCGTATCATCCAAGCGGGCGTGGAGCGCGTGATGACCACTGCCAGGCAGCGATGCAAGCACCGCCTGTGCAGCCGCCTCGTCGCTGCGCCATGTCACGACGACCGAGGCCCCGGCAGAGGCCAGCATGCGGGCCGTGGCCGCGCCAATGCCGCCCGAGCCGCCCATGACGACGGCGACTTTTCCCTGGAGTGGCTGATCCGGCATGATGCTCACTTGATGGGAGGTGCGGGAAGCACAGCTTTGCCCGGCTCCATGACGAAAGTGTAGTCAAGCGCATACCACGCACCTCCGACATCGGGTGCTGGGGCCTTGCCCTTCTTCTTCTCGAACCCGCCCACAAGGGGGCGCGTGACACCGAAGACCACGTCTGACTCGAGATACTTGTCATCATCGACAAAGACCTGTGTGACCAGCGTCTTGTAGCCCTTGCGGTGCAGCAGGAAGTGCAGATGGGCAGGACGGTAGGGATGCCGTTTCTGCGCCTTCAGGAGTACGCCGACGGGACCGTTGACAGGCACGGGATAACCCGCAGGCTTGACCGAGCGGAAGCTGAAGCGCCCGTCCTTGCCGGTCACGAACTTGCCGCGCAGGTTCATGTCGGCCTGTTTGTCATCCTGGTTCTCGTACATGCCCGCAGGCGAGGCCTGCCAGACATCCACCTCGACGCCCGCCAGCGGCGTACCCTTGCCATTGCGCACCAAGCAATCCGCGAACAGGGCGGCACCTGGCGTGGGCGATCGGACGATTGATCCTCCGTTGTCCGTGCGCGGTGAATGCATGCGCCAGAACGGCCCCAGCAGGGCCGCCGCCGTCTCGGTGTTGCCGGCGTCCCCGTTGTTGAGCAGGCAGACCAGCGTGGACAGACCAACGGCATCCGACGCCAGAATGACCTCGTTGTGGGTGTCGGTGGTCTGGTGTCCCAGGCCGGTGACGAAGGCCACGGCCTTCTCCCATTCCGGCTCGGTCAGCTTCACGTCGCGGGCAAAGGCATGCAGGTGGCGCACCAGAGACTCCATGACCTGCCGGAGGCGTGCATTCGGCGCCTTTGCCATGGCGGCCAGCACGGCTTCTGTGACCTGTTCCTGCTTGTCGATGATCATGGCGCTTCCCGGTCGACTCCTCTTTGAAGCGAGAAGCCATTACCAACACCGTGCATGAATTTTTGCATCGGGAAAAGCACCCCCCTCCAAAATCACGGTTGCACCTTTGCAATTCCAGCTTTCGGGCATCTTGCTGGGACGTTCACGGTTTCGTGAGCGCACAAGCCGGGTGACTTCTGGCGAGCGGGCGCTACACTCCTACCCCAGCAATGTCTGTATCTTGGGAGGATTCACATGGCCAAGCTCACCATCAACGGAACGCTGCGGGATGTCGATGTCAGTCCCGATACACCCCTGCTCTGGGCCATCCGCGAGCAAGTCGGCCTGACCGGCACGAAATATGGCTGTGGCGTCGCGCAATGCGGGGCCTGCACCGTGCATATCGACGGTGAGCCGATGCGATCCTGCTCGCTGCCGGTCTCCGCCATCTCGCCGACACAGAAGATCGTGACCATCGAGGGGCTTTCACCCGATTCATCGCATCCCGTGCAGAAGGCCTGGCTGGCGCTCGACGTGCCGCAATGTGGCTATTGCCAATCCGGCATGATCATGGCCGCCGCCGCACTCCTGGCCAAGACGCCCAAGCCCACCGATGCCGATATCGACGCCAACATCACGAATATCTGCCGTTGCGGCACCTATAATCGTGTCCGCGCCGGTATCAAGCAAGCCGCTGGCGTTTGAGCGGGAACGGGAGAACAGTCATGACACAATCATTGGACGTTCCTGCAATTGACGTTCCTGCGTTCGACGTTCCTGCGTTCGACGTTTCCCGTCGCGGCTTCATCGCCTCCGCCGCAGCAGCTGTCGGGGCTTTCAGCCTGGGGTTTTCGATCTCGTCGTCGGCCAAGGCCCAGGGACTTGCACCAGAGGTCAATGCCTGGGTGGTGATCAAGCCGGATGACACGGTGGTTGTCCGCATCGCCCGCTCCGAGATGGGACAGGGCAGCCTGACCGGCCTTGCCCAACTCGTGGCGGAAGAACTTGAGTGCGACTGGTCGAAGGTGACATGGGAATATCCCACGCCTGGGCAGAATGTGGCCCGCAACCGCGTCTGGAAGAATTTCTCGACCGGCGGCAGCCGTGGTATCCGCGAATCCGAGCAATACGTCCGTGAAGGCGGTGCCGCTGCCCGCATCATGCTTGTGCAGGCTGCCGCCAATGGCTGGAGCGTGCCAGCAGCCGACTGCAAGGTGTCGAAGGGCGTGATCAGCCATTCAGCCTCGGGCC
>JANNFV010000421.1:0-3241 GCA_031380285.1 Hyphomicrobiales bacterium
CTGGACGGGCAAGACCGACATGCATTGCCTGAGCGAGTGCATCCGCGCCACCCGCCAACATGCCTATGCTCACCACATCCAGCGCCTGATGATCACCGGCAATTTCGCGCTGCTCGCGGGCATCGCGCCAGCCGAGGTCGAGGAATGGTACCTCATCGTCTATGCCGATGCCTATGAATGGGTGGAACTGCCCAATGTGCATGGCATGGTGCTGCATGCCGATGGCGGATTGCTCGGGTCAAAGCCTTATGCGGCGTCCGGAGCCTATATCGACCGCATGTCGGACTATTGTGCCTCCTGCGCCTATGATCCTGATGTGAAGAGCGGACCGAAGGCATGTCCGTTCAATTATCTCTATTGGAACTTCCTGATTGAGAATGAAGGCAAGCTGGCGGGCAACCCGCGCATGGCGATGCCCTATCGCACGCTCGGCAAGATGACGGACGCGCGACGGCAGGAGATTGTGGCGGATGCCGAGGCTTTTCTGGAAAGTCTCCCGGTCACTTACTGAACGCACACTGCCCACTGGACAGTTCCCGCTGCGCCTCGCTATGGCGCTGCCCATGACAGTGCAGCCCGTCCCCATCGCCGTTGCAGCGTTTTATCGCTTCCACAGGCTGATGGACCTGCCTGGCCTGCGCAGCGCCCTGCAAGAACTGTGTGAGGCCAAGGGCGTGCGTGGCATCCTGCTGCTGGCGCCGGAAGGCTTCAACGGCACGCTGGCGGGGGAACCTCAGGCGCTTGACGCCGTGCTGGCCGGTATCCGCGCCCATACGGGGGCGGCGGCGTTCGAGGTGAAATTCTCGAGCACAGCCAAGCCCCCCTTTCGCCGCCTGAAGGTGCGGATCAAGAAAGAGATCGTCACCATCGGCGTACCCTCGGTCGATCCCGTGGCTGTCGTCGGCACCTATGTCGAGCCGCAGGACTGGAACGCCCTGATCGCCGACCCCGACATGCTCCTGATCGACACGCGCAACGCCTATGAGGTGGCCATCGGCACCTTCGATGGGGCGCTCAACCCTGAAACGCGCAGCTTCGGCGAGTTTCCGGCCTATGTCAGGAATACGCTCGATCCTGCACGGCACCGGAAGGTGGCGATGTTCTGCACAGGCGGAATCCGCTGCGAGAAAGCCTCCAGCTTCATGCTGGCCCAGGGTTTCGAGCAGGTCTTCCACCTCAAGGGCGGTATCCTCAACTATCTCGAAACCGTTCCCGAGACCGAGAGCCGCTGGAGCGGCGGCTGCTTCGTCTTCGACGAGCGCGTGGCCGTGGGCCATGGTCTCGAGGTGCAGCCCGTACGCTTCTGCCTGAGCTGCAACACGCCGCTCGACGCAACCGCGCTGGCCTCATCCGGCTACGAGGACGGCGTGAGCTGCCCGGCTTGCGTGGCAAGGCTCACCGACCAGCAGAAGGCGTCAGCCCGCGAACGGCAGCGGCAGGTGGAACTGGCGGCCAAGCGGGGAGGGCGGCATCTGGGGCCGCGGGGGTAGGCGTGCATTCTAGCAGCAGTCATGTGTTTGCGGCCTGACCTCAGGAATGATCTTTGTCCGCGGATGACGGTTTGGTCCGCCAAATCAGCCCAAACACCGATTGCCCCTTCCCAACCGGCCCGAAACTTGCTCCGATGCGTGGCAATAGCATGTCGGGAGAGACCATGGCGGCCAAAGGGCAGGTTCAGGCACAAAGCCAAAGCCAAGGGCAGGTGCGGCGGCTTGGCGAGGGACCAGCCATCTTCGACGAGATGAATGGTGTCGACGGTGTTTTGCGCGATGGCTACCACACGCTCTCCCGCTGGTTGGCGGAAGCGCCACCGGAGCTTCTGTCCAATCGCAAGCTGGAGGCCGAGTATTTCTTCCGGCGCATCGGCATCACCTTCAATGTTTACGGCGATGCGGAGGGCACGGAGCGGATCATCCCGTTCGACATCGTGCCCCGCGTGCTCACCATGCCCGAGTGGGACAAGCTGGCGAAAGGCCTTGAGCAGCGCGTCAAGGCACTGAACGCCTTCATCGGCGATGCCTACGGCGAGCGGCGCATCGTCAAGGAAGGGTTGGTTCCCGAGGAACTGATCCTGCAGAACCCGGCCTTCCAGCCTGCCATGACGCGGATCGCGCCGCCCGGCGGTATTTATGTCCATATCGCGGGCATCGACATCGTGCGGGTCGATCCCGACACCTTCTATGTGCTGGAGGATAATGCCCGCACGCCCTCCGGCGTGTCCTACATGCTGGAAAACCGCGAAGCGATGATGCGGTTGTTTCCGGAGCTTTTCGGCAAGCTGAAGATCGCGCCGGTCGACAATTACACCGACAACCTCTTGAAGACGCTGAAGTCGGTCGCCCCGCGTGGCGCGTCATCGGAGCCGGTGGTGGTGCTGCTGACACCGGGCCCGTTCAACTCGGCCTATTACGAACACTCCTTCCTGGCCGACAAGATGGGGATCGAGCTGGTGGAGGGCCGCGATCTTTTCGTGCGCGGCAATGTCGTCTTCATGCGCACGACCGAAGGGCCGAAGCGCGTGGACGTGATCTACCGCCGCATCGACGACGAGTTCATCGATCCGCTCGCCTTCAACCCCACCTCGATGCTGGGCGTGCCCGGCCTGATGAGTGCCTATGCGGCAGGCAATGTGACCATTTCCAACGCCATCGGCACCGGTGTTTGCGATGACAAGGCGATTTACAGCTACATGCCGGAGATCGTGAAGTTCTATCTTGATGAGGAGCCGATCCTGCACAACGTGCCGACCTGGCGGTGCCGCGAGCCTGATGCCTTGAAATACGTGCTCGATCACCTCAACGAGCTGGTGGTGAAGGAGGTCAACGGCTCCGGCGGCTACGGCATGCTGGTGGGGCCGCACGCCACCAAGGAGCAGATCGCGACGTTCCGCGCCAAACTGATCGCGCATCCCGAGGGCTTCATTGCCCAGCCCACGCTGGCGCTCTCCACCGTGCCCTGCTTTGTCGAGAATGGCATGGCGCCGCGCCATGTCGATCTGCGCCCCTATGTCCTGTGCGGGGCAGATGGTGTGCGCGTCGTGCCCGGTGGCCTCACCCGCGTGGCGCTGAAGGAGGGCTCGCTGGTCGTCAATTCCTCGCAGGGCGGCGGCACCAAGGACACCTGGGTGGTCGAGGGCGATCTCTCGCCGCTGGGAGATATCTGAGAATGCTTTCGCGTACGGCCGACAGCCTCTACTGGCTTTCCCGCTATATCGAGCGGGCTGAAAACCTTGCCCGTATCC
>JANNFV010000428.1:0-2257 GCA_031380285.1 Hyphomicrobiales bacterium
TGCCCGAGCGCACACCGCCAAAGATGATGCCAATCAGCAGGATGCCCGGCACGGCGGCGACGAAGAACCGGAGCACGGCAGGAAATCCGGGAAAGGCATCGGCCGGATAGCCACGCCTCACGGCAACGATCCAGGCCGTCACCATCAGCGCGGCGCACAGCATGAGACCGGGGATGACACCCGCCGTGAACAGGTCGGCGATGGAGATCGTTCCGCCAGCCGCCAGCGAATAGATGATCATGTTGTGCGACGGCGGGATGAGCAGCGCGATGATCGCGGCATTGGCCGTCACGTTGACCGCATAGTCCGGCGCGTAGCCGCGCTTGACCATCTGCGGGATCATGATGCCGCCGACAGCGGATGCATCCGCGACGGCCGAACCCGAAATGCCGCCGAACAGCGTGCAGGTCAGGACATTGACCTGGCCAAGCCCCCCGCGCAGATGGCCCACCAGGCTTGCGGCGAACTGGATGAGACGGTCAGCAATGCCGCCGCGGATCATCAGGTCGCCGGAATAGATGAAGAATGGAATGGCCAGCATGGCAAAGGCGTTCATGCCCGTCGACATTTGCTGGAACACCACGACAGGTGGGATGCCCATCCACAGCACGGTCGCCAGGGAAGAAAGGCCAAGGCAGAAGGCCACTGGCACGCCCATGAGCAGCAGAAGCGAGAAGCTTCCGAAAAGGATCGCCATTTCCATGGATCAGGCCGCTCCGCCCGTTGGCTGCTGTGCAGCGTGATCCTCGCCCAGATGATCCCCGGCCACGAAGGGCATGGGCACACGCGATTGGCCGGTCAGCAGAAGCAGCAGCTTCTCGATGCTGAACAACGCGATCAATGCGCCACCCGCGATCAGCGGCACGTAGTCCCACCCCTTGGAGATGCCGATCATGGGCAGGCGATCCGCCCAGACCTTGGCGGCGAGTTGCCAGCCATAGACGACCATCGCGAGGCCAAACAGGGCGACCAGTGTCTCGTTGACGAGGACAAGTGCGCTTTTCGTTCGGCCCTTGGTGTAGAACAGCGCAATGTCGAACCCCATATGGTCCATCTCGCGGACGCCGACAGCCCCACCGAGCAGGATGAACCACAGCATCAGGAACAGCGACACCGGTTCGCCCCATGTCGGTGTGGCATTGAGGACGTAGCGACCGAAGACCGTCCAGGCGACGATCACCGTCATGGCAACGAGGCCCGCGCCTGCCAGCAGCAAGGAAGCGAAACTCAGCCGTGATGCGAGATGCGAAAGAAACCTGGCGAGGCTGTGCATGGATGTGTCCTTGCGAAAGGAAACGAGCGGGGCTGACCTGCGTCAGCACCCGCTCGACGTCAGGAGATCACTGCACGGCCTGGATGTCGGTGACGAGCTTCTTGAGGGCCGCATCCGTGACGAAGCGGTCATAGACCGGCTGCATCGCGTCGATGAACGGCTTCTTCTCGACGGAATTGACCACTGCACCGCCAGCCTTGACCTTGGCCTCGGAGGATTTCTCGCGGGCGTCCCAGAGGTCTCTCATGACCTTGACAGACTCCTTGGCGGCCACCTTCAGGATGTCCTGTTCCTCTTTCGACAGCTTGTCAAAGGAGCGCTTCGACATCACCAGCACCTCGGGCGAAAGCGAGTGTTCGGTCAGGGAATAGAACTTCGAAACCTCGAAATGCTTGGTTGAATCATAGGACGGCCAGTTGTTCTCGGCTCCATCGATGACACCCGTCTGCAGTGCGGAATAGACCTCGCCAAAGGCCATGGGCGTGGCATTGGCACCCAGCGCCGAAACGAGCGCCACGAACATGTCGGACTGCTGCACGCGAATCTTGAGCCCCTTCATGTCGTCAGGCTTCGTGATTGGCCGCTTGGAGTTGTAGAAGGAGCGTGATCCTGAATCGTAGAACGCGAGACCCACCAGGTCGTGTTTCTCGAATTCCTTCAGGATGCTCTCGCCGATCGGGCCATCCATCACCTTGCGCATATGATCGACCGAGCGAAAAATGAAGGGCAGTGACGGGACATTGGTCGCCGGAATCAGGTTGTTGAACGGCGCCATATTGATGCGGTTCATGTCGATCACGCCGAAGCGCGTCTGCTCGATGGTGTCCTTTTCCGTTCCGAGCTGGCCGGAATGGAACACGTTGATCTTGTACTTGCCCTTGGTGCGCTCCTCCATGAGCTTGCCGATATGCTTCACGGCCTCGACCGTGGGATATCCGTCAGGATGGATATCGGTGGAGCGGAGCGTCGTCTGGGCGGATGCCG
>JANNFV010000458.1:0-3038 GCA_031380285.1 Hyphomicrobiales bacterium
GCGGCCCAGCAGCGACGAGAGCGTGTAACCATAGCCCCGCACCGGCATGCGCATCAGCGTCGCGACGGGCTTCTGCCGCCAGTCCAATGAGTTGATGGAGTCGTAGCGGCGAGTCACGCAGCAGACAGGGAGGCCTGTTTCGCCTCAATCTGGCCAATGGCATCCACCACAGCATCGAACGTCAGCAGCGTGGATGCATGCCGCGCCTTGAAATCACGCACCGGCTCCAGCACCTTGGCGTCGGCCCAGCGTCCTGCTGGAGGCGGACCCTTGTCCTTCAGCATCCGGCGAACGGCATCGCGGACATCCCGCAATTCAGCCGCATCCGAACCGATGATATGCCGCGCCATGATCGATGAGGCTGCCTGCCCCAGCGCACACGCCTTCACATCATGGGCAAAATCCGTGACGACGCCGTCTTGCATCACCAGATCGACCGTCACTTTTGATCCGCACAACTTGGAATGCGCGACAGCCGTCGCCATCGGCGCAGCAAGACGCCCGAGACAGGGGATATCAGCCGCGAGTTCCAGAATGCGCCGGTTGTAGATGTCGTCGAGCATGAACAGGCCTCGGTATTCATCCCCATATACGCTTTCCGACCGCAATATGCGAGTATCGCAATCGGAGGGGCGAAGGATGGACACTGTGGCAGCGTGCCACAGCAGTGGTCCAAATTACGTGAGAACACGTAACATCGACTGGAATGCAAGGAGGCGCCTGATGGATGATCTGGTTAAGACCTCGACACTTCGCTCTGCCAAGCCAAGCAAGGCGCCTGTCGAAAAACCCACCCGCGATGAAGCCATGGACGCTGTGCGCACTCTCTTGCGTTGGGCAGGCGAGGATCCGACGCGCGAAGGCCTGCTCGACACGCCCAAGCGCGTGGTCAAGGCCTATGAGGAACTGTTCAAGGGCTACGGCGAAAATCCGGATGACGTCCTGAACAAGGTCTTCCGCGATGTCGACGGCTATGACGACATGGTGCTGGTGCGCGATATCCCGTTCTATTCCCATTGCGAGCACCACATGGTGCCCTTCACCGGCAAGGCGCACATCGCCTATTATCCGACGGATGGTGTGGTGGGCCTCTCCAAACTCGCCCGCCTCGTCGATGTCTATGGCCGCCGCCTGCAGACCCAGGAGACCATGACGGCACAGATCATCAATGCCTTGAACAACGCCCTCAGCCCGCGCGGCGCGGCGGTGCTGGTGGAAGCCGAGCATATGTGCATGTCGATGCGCGGCGTGCAGAAACACGGATCATCGACCATTACCACGCAGTTTTCCGGTGTGTTCCGGGATGATCCGGCGGAACAGGCGAAGTTTTTTCAGCTGGTGCGGGGGATGCGGTAGGCATCACTTCGCCAATCAGTTCAGGCTTGTATCGTGAGTACTTTCAGGCCTGGCACCGATCTGAACCGCGCATCCGACGTGATGAAATGATCGCAGCCACTCGTCAGCGCTGACATGTAATGGATGGCGTCAATCAGCTTGAGTCCCAGTTTCCCACCGTGTGATGCGGCTTGCCTCGCCAACGCCCCATCCAGTGGGACCAATTCGATCTCGCCACTGGCAAACAATTGATCATAGGCCTGCATCGCCGTGAGATTGTCGTCTGTCGAGGGCTTGTAAAGGCACTCCGCAACAGTGATCTCGTTGGTCACGAGCGTGCTGACTGTGGCTTCTGCCGCAACGATAACGTCATGCACTTTTCTCACGAATGATGGATTGGCTTCAATGTAATAAATCCAGATATTCGTATCGAGGTAGAGCCGCGAACCATTCGGAAACTCAACCATTCTCGCGCAGCCAACGGATGCTTTGATCGATCTCATCAGCGCTGCGATGGGTCTTTCCGGCAGAGCCCGCACCGCCAAGAGCCAGGACAGTCGATAGGCGCCGGACTGGCCCAACCATCTCTTCGCGTTCAATCTCCTCAAGATGCTTTTCCAGCGCCCTTTGCATCAGGAATGACCTTGAGCGACGCGTCGCGGCAGCCGCTCGATCAAGACGTTCGCGAGCGCGCTCGGGCAGCCGCAGGGAAATAGTCGGAGATGATGTTGGCATTGAACAACCCTCGTCAGAAAAACACCTGCAGTCGATTGCAACCAATTGTAACACAGCCACCAAGGCGGTCAAAGCGCATCGCTCTTTCATCAGGGCAATTCAATGCTGCTCCCGTGTGGCCGTCTTGGCCGGGCTTGCCCCGGCCATCCACGTTTCCTCACTTGCAGCATGGCCAAACCGGGATGCCCGGCTCAGGGCCGGGCATGACGACAGAATTGAATTGCATTGGCCCTTTCATGCGATCCCGGACGAATTGACTTCCGCCCAGTCCATCCCCCACAACCGCTTGATGTGGACCCAAAACACCCCCTTTGCGCCTCAAGGCACCAAATCCGCCATCGAGGAAGGCACTGCCCTCATGCCGAAATTCGATGCCAACGGCTTGATCACGGCGATTGTCACGGATCACACCACCGGCGAGGTGCTGATGCTCGCGCACATGAACGCCGAAGCGCTCACCCGCTCGATTGCCAGTGGCGATGCGTGGTACTTCTCCCGCTCGCGCCAGCAACTCTGGCGCAAGGGCGAGACGTCGGGCCACACGCAGAAGATCGTCGACATGCGTGTGGATTGCGATCAGGACGCCATATGGATCAAGGTCGAGCAGACAGGACCGGCTTGTCACACAAAGCGCAGAAGTTGCTTCTATCGCCAGGTAACGTCTGGCCCGGACGGCCCGGTTCTCGTGCCATCAGCTCCGAAAACACACGGATAGCCCTGTTATCCCTCTGGTCACATTCGTGACGTAGACTCTCGTCATCAGGTCGGGCTGTTGAGGGTCCAATACCGTGATGTGTGCGCCATGATGTTCATGCCAAGACTGCGCTCCGGCGAGCCGCAGCAGAAAGAAAACACCGCGCGGGAGCCGATTATCGGCCTTGCCCTAGGCGGAGGCTCCGCACGCGGCTGGGCGCATATCGGCATTCTGAAGAAGCTGGATGAGGCAGGCATTCGCCCCAGGATTGTGG
>JANNFV010000473.1:0-1809 GCA_031380285.1 Hyphomicrobiales bacterium
CCCAGGACCATCACCAGCACACGGTCGGCGATGTAGTGCACCACATGCAGGTCGTGCGAGATGAAGAGATAGGTCAGCCCATGTTCGGCCTTCAATTCCTGCAGCAGATTCAGCAACTGGGCCTGCACGGACTTGTCCAGCGCCGCCACGGCTTCGTCCAGGATCAGCAGGCGCGGCTCGATGGCCAGCGCGCGGGCGATGTTGACGCGCTGGCGCTGGCCGCCGGACAGTTCGTGCGGATAGCGCCCGGCGAAGCGGCGCGGCTCGAGGCCCACCTTGTTGAGGAGTTCATGCGCCAGGCTTGTCGCCTGCGGCTCCGTCATGCCGTTGACCATCGGGCCGAAGGCAATGGCGTCCTCCATGGTCAGCCTCGGGTTCAGCGAGGCGTAGCTGTCCTGGAACACCATCTGCACCTGGCGGCGCAGGTCACGGATGCTCAGGTCCGGTCCGACGCGCTTGCCGCCCAGCAGGATCTCGCCCGCATCTGGCGTGATCAGATCGACCAGCAGCCGTGCGGTGGTGGACTTGCCGCAGCCGCTCTCGCCCACGATGCCCAGTGTCTCGCCTTCAGCCACATCGAAGCTGATGCCATCCACGGCCCGCACCGTGCCGGTGCTGCGGCCGAACAATCCGCCCTTGAGCGGGAAGTGCTTGGTCAGTTGCCGCACGGACAGCAGCGGAGGCACGGCTTGCGCGGTGGGTGAGACGGCGGCGCTCATGCCTTGAGGTCCATGGCGGAGCGCAGGCCGTCCGACAGCAGGTTGAAGGACACCGAGGTGATGAAGATCATCGCACCGGGCAGGGCGGCCACCCAGGGCTGCACATAGATTGCGTTGCGCAAGGTGTTCAGCATCAGGCCCCATTCCGGCTCCGGCGGCTTGACGCCCAGGCCCAGGAAGGACAGCCCCGAGGCCAGGATCAGCGACACCGAGATCAGCCCCGTCGCATAGACGAAGATCGGCCCGATGACGTTGCCCAGCACATGCACCCGCACGATGGTGAAGGACGAGGCACCCGATGCCCGTGCGGCCTCGACATACTCGATCTTGCGCACAGCCGTGGTCACGCTTTCCGCGATGCGGGCAATGGGCGGAATGAACACCACGGTGAGCGAGAGCAGGCCGTTGAAGATGCCTGCCCCCAGCGCCCCAGACAGCGCGATGGCCAGCAGCACGGAGGGGAAGGCGAAGAACACGTCGATGGTGCGCATCAGCACCGTATTCACCCTGCCACCCAGGAATCCCGCCGTGATGCCGATGGCCGATCCCACGAAGAAGGCGATGAAGACAGGCGTCACGCCCATCAGCAGCGACAGGCGCGCGCCATAGATCAGGCGTGAGACCATATCGCGGCCCAGTTCATCCGTGCCCAGCGGAAACCCTGGCGTGCCCATGGGGCGCAGCCGCCGGATCATCGAGGACCGGTAGGGATCATTGGGCGCGACCCAGGGCGCGAAGATCGCCATCAGGAACAGCGCCAGCACCACCGCCAGCGCGATCATCGCCACGGGATCGCGGCGGAAGCGGCGGATCACGCCCGCCCAGTAGCCCGGTGATTTCTCGACGGTGGCGAGGTCTGCAAAGCCAATGCCGGTGCTCATGTGCGCTGCACCCTTGGATCCAGCATGGTCTGCACGATGTCCACGATCATGTTGAGGGCAACGAAGAACAGCGCCAGCACCAGGATGGTGCCCTGCAGCAACGGCATGTCACGCTGGAAGATGGCGGTATTGAGCAGGAACCCGGTGCCTGGCCATGCAAACACCGTCTCGACCAGAATCGAGCCGCCCATCAAGTAGCCGAGCTGAAT
>JANNFV010000482.1:0-2488 GCA_031380285.1 Hyphomicrobiales bacterium
GGCTTTTCGTCAACCTGCTCACAGCGATCCTCGCGTCGGGAGTCATCGCGCTTTTTGAAAATTCACTGAAGAGCATGGTGGCGCTCGCGGTCCTTATGCCCATTGTCGCCTCCATGGGTGGCAACGCGGGCACGCAGTCGATGACCGTGGCCGTGCGCGCGCTTGCCACCAAGGAGATCGACCGCGCCAATGCCATGCGCGTGGTGCGCCGCGAACTCGTTGTCGGCTTGCTCAACGGCCTGGCCTTCGCGGTGATCATGGCCGCCGTTGCCATGGCCTGGTATGGTCCGCCTCAGATCGGCCTGGTCATCGGCCTGGCCATCATCGTGACGCTGGCCGCAGCAGCGCTGGGCGGCGTGCTGATCCCGCTGGCGCTGGAGCGCTTCGGCGTCGATCCAGCTGTTGCATCAGGACCGCTGGTGACGACGATCACTGATGTGATCGGCTTCTTTGCATTCCTGGGGATCGCGACTTTGTGGTTTGGGCTTTGAGATAGACCTCACCCAAACCGGCGGCCACGACCACCACGGTTGCTGTCGCGGCTGGAGGTGCGGCCTGCGCCGAGCCCTGCTGGCCGTGGTGCCTGCGGTGCAGCCGGGGCCTGCGAGCGCTGGCCCTCTGGTCGGCCACCAGCATGACGGGGGCCTTCCTGACGGTTGCCGCCATCGCGGTTGCTGTCCTGACGCTGTCCCTGCGGGCGACCACCCTGGGAGTGACCACCATGGCGTTGCCCACCTTGCGGACGGCCACCACGGGGGCGGCGCTCTTCCTTGGCGGTGAGTGCCGAGTCCGGCACCACGATATCATGGCGCGTTTCAACAGGAATCGGCTGCTTGATCAGCTTCTCGATGGCTTTGAGCAGCGAACGCTCCTCGACATCGCACAGCGAGATCGCCTGCCCCTCGGCTCCGGCCCGCGCGGTGCGACCGATGCGGTGGACATAGGATTCCGCCACCTCAGGCAGCTCGAAATTGATGACGTGGCTGACATTGGACACATCGATGCCGCGAGCCGCGATATCGGTGGCAACGAGCACCCGGATATCGCCTGTCTTGAACCAGTCGAGTGCCCGCTCGCGCTGGCTCTGGCTCTTGTTGCCGTGGATGGCGGCTGCCGTGATGCGGTTCTTTTCCAGATGTTCCGCCACCTTGTCCGCGCCGCGCTTGGTGCGGGTGAAGACGAGCGTGCGGGCGAAGGCTTCATCCTTCAGGAGTTCCGTCAGCACATGGCGCTTGGCCTGTGCGGGCACATGGATCACGCGCTGCTCGACACGGTCGGCGGTCTTGGCGACAGGTGTCACCGAGACTCGCACGGGGTCTTTCAGCAATTCGCTTGCCAGCTTGCCGATTTCCTCCGGCATGGTGGCCGAGAAGAACAGGTTCTGGCGGCGTGTCACGAGATGCGACACGATCTTGCGGATGGGCCTGAGGAAGCCGAGGTCCAGCATCTGGTCCGCTTCATCCAGCACGAAGATTTCCGTGCCGGAGATATTGGCAGCGCGGCTTTCGAGAGGGTCGATCAGGCGTCCCGGCGTGGCGACAAGCACGACACGACCCTTGGCGAGCGCCTGGATCTGCGGGCGATGGCCAACGCCGCCGAAAACGACGGCGACCTGCACGCCCATGTGCTTGCCATAGGTGCGGAAGCTGTCGGCGATCTGTGTCGCGAGTTCGCGTGTGGGAGACAGCACGAGCACGCGGCAACCCTTGAGAGGGCGAGGGCGCTTGTCAGCCTGCAGGCGGTGGAGAATCGGCAACGCAAACGCTGCCGTCTTGCCGGTGCCGGTCTGGGCGATGCCCAGAAGGTCTTTCGCCATCAGCACGGAGGGAATCGCCTGCGCCTGAATGGGGGTGGGGGTCTCATAGCCCTCGGAAGCCAGCGCCTTGAGAAGCGGTGCGGCCAGGCCAAGGTCTGCAAATGTCAGGGGAGAGTTGGTTGTATTGGTCACGTTATACAGTCTTTCGGGCACCAGAGGCACGCATCAGCGGCCTTGCGCCAAGGGGAGGCTGGAGGCGCATTTCTGGCGCTGCCAAACCTGTTGCGGGTTTGATGACCCAGCGTGCTCGGGAAATCAGGGGGTTTCTTCAACCAGTCGCTCGGTACAGCCTGAGGCCTTGGAAGGCCCATCACGCGGCTGGAGCGGATGTCATCGCGCTTTGCGATGGACAGCATATGACATGTTGCGCTGCACAAGTCAAATTTTGTGCTTCGAGCAGGTCACCAAAGTGTCATCCCGGGCGAGGGCCTCTTGGCCCTCGGGAAGGGGAACCAGTTTGCGACGGTGGCGCAGGTGTCGTCGTTGCAAGGCTTGATCCCCTTCCCCTCCGCTGCGCTACGGCCGGGGATGACATCCTGACCTGTTTGCAACAGCCACTTGCAAACCTCGGCAAAGCCCCGCAGTTTCCCGTGATGCACATGTTGAACCTCCGACTCATACTCATCAGGCTCTTGCTCGGTTGCTTCGTGGTGGCATCCGCTTTCCCCGCCC
>JANNFV010000515.1:0-2265 GCA_031380285.1 Hyphomicrobiales bacterium
CTTCTCCCCTCCCCCTTGCGGGGAGGGGTCGGGGGTGGGGGTGGTGGAGGATAAAGCGGCGAGGATCGTGTCGAGCACCGAGTGAATCTCGCGCAGGACACCCGCATTCGTGAAGCGGATGACGCGGAAACCTTGGGATGCAAAAAACTATCCCTGACGGCGTCTGCGCTTCGATTGTGGTCAGATCCGTGCTGATTGCCATCAACTTCGACGATGAGTCGCGCCTGAAGACAACAGAAGTCGGCGACGTATGGGCCAACAGGAAACTGTCGGCGAAAATGCGATCCCTCAAGAGCGAGCCGATGCCGCAATGCCCACCAGAGGCGCTTCTCGGCAGGCGTCAGATCACGCCGCATACGCCGTGCGTTGGCTTGGGCGGCAGACGTCGCTGCGATATGCGCTGCTTCTCGACGCCACGCCATGGCACGCCTTTCTGCACCACCCCCATCCCTGGCCCTTCCCCGCATGGGGGAAGGGAGAGGCGCTGGCGCTGCATGCACCATCATGGTCAAAACAGGACCGTCAACAGTGGATAGGCACAAATCGCGGCAATCGCGGCCACGGCCAGCGCAAACCAGGGACCGTAGCGGCGGTTGAAATCTGCCACGCTCTTGTCGCCGTCGCCACCGTGATGGCCCATGGCGAGCGTGCTGCGCAGCACCGGCAGCAACACTGCTGATACGACGATGCCCAGCGCCATGCCGCCTGTGACGAGCACCAGGCCCAAGACCCAGCCCTCGGCCATGAAGGCCACGACGGCGAGCACCGCCGCGCCAGCCAAACCCAGCCAACCGGAGGCCGCGCCGAGCGCCTTCGATTCATGCAGGTTGTCCAGGCCAAATTCGGCCACACCGATGCGCAGCAGTTGCGCCCGAAGGATGAAGAGCGCGAAGCCGATGGGGATGAGGAGGGAGGTGTAGGAGAGCATCACAACAACTTGCTCTGTGCGGCCTTGACGCAATCCTGGTTGAGCTTGCTGAAGCTCTCGTCGATCTTCGCAAAGCGCTTGACGAAATCTTCTTTCGGCAGCGTCGAAGCATTCTCGGCGATGAAGAGCATTTCCCAGGTCAATTCTGTGTAGTGCTTGCGCGCGGTTTCATTCTGAAAATTGGCGAGGAATGTGCCGAAACCACCGAATTTATAGACAATGACTTTCATTTCAGCCGCCCGCATGGAACCAGTGGCCTCGCGCATCATGCTCGATTCTTCGGTCTTGAGGCGGAACTGGAAGAAAACGTCGATGATATCGCGGCATGTCCGCAAGCTCTCGGCGCGCAACACGTTGCGTTGGGCGCTCTCGATATTGCGGGAGTAGTTCCACGACTGGTAGATCGACGAGACAAGCGAAAGGACCGCTATCCCGAGCGGCAGGATCATCCCCAGGGATTTGATGGTGCCGGACTGCTGGGGCGGTGGGTGATCGTCAGACATGGCCCCCTCCTTACACCAGCATCCCCATCGGGTTCTCTATATAACCCTTGAACGCCTGCAGCAATTCTGCGCCCAAAGCCCCATCCACGGCGCGATGGTCGGTGGACAGCGTCACGCTCATCACTGTGGCGATGCCAAGCGTGCCGTCGGCCAGCACCACCGGACGCTTTTCGCCCGCGCCCACCGCAAGGATCGTGGCGTGCGGTGGGTTGATGACGGCGCAGAAGTCCTTCACGCCAAACATGCCGAGGTTGGAAATGGCGGTGGTGCCGCCCTGGTATTCCTGCGGCATCAGCTTGCGCGTCTTGGCGCGGGCGGCGAGATCCTTGATCTCGTTGGAGATGGCCGACAGCGTCTTGTGGCAGGCATCGCGGATAATGGGTGTCATCAGGCCGCCGGGAATGGACACCGCAACGCCCACATCAGCATGCTTGTGTTTCAGCATCGCGCCTTCGGTCCAGGTCACGTTGGCATCGGGAACGGCCTTCAGCGCCATCGCCATCGCCTTGATCACCATATCGTTGACCGAGAGCTTGTAGGCGGGCTTGCCGTCCTTGACGGGCGCGGCCTTGTTGATCTGCTCGCGCAGCGCCAGCAGGGCATCGAGGTTGGTGTCCACGGTGAGATAGAAATGCGGCACCGTGGTCTTGGATTCGAGCAGGCGACGCGCAATGACCTTGCGCATCGAGTCGTGAGGGATTTCCTCGTAGGAGCCCTCCGCGAACATCTTCTTGATCGTAGCGTCCGCAATGCCGACCGGCAGCGTCTTCCCTTCTCCCGCGCTTGCGGGAGAAGGTGGCGCGGCAGCGACGGATGAGGGCTGCGCTTTCGCTG
>JANNFV010000532.1:0-2572 GCA_031380285.1 Hyphomicrobiales bacterium
GAGATCGACGGTTGAAAATGCACGCATGAGCTTTCTTTCCATATTCTCTAATAATATACATATATTATATGACATTCAAGAGATCGCTTTTTCTCTATTCTCCAACCTTGCACTCCCCCCTCCCCCTTGCCATAAGGCCGCTCCTCTATCCCAAAGCGGAGCCACCTCCACCATGGCGACCTTCAAGCCCATCGTCTTCTCCGGGATGCAGCCCACCCACACGCTGCATATCGGCAACTACCTTGGCGCGCTCACCCGCTGGGTGGACATGCAGCGCACACATGAGTGCATCTATTGCGTGGTCGATATGCACGCGATCACAGTGCCGCAGGATCCCCATGACCTGAAGAAGGCGATCCGCGAGGTGACGGCGGCCTATATCGCGGCGGGAATCGACCCCAAGCGCTCGATCATCTTCAACCAGAGCCAAGTCAGCGAGCACGCCGAACTCGCCTGGGTGTTCAACTGCATTGCCCGCCTTGGCTGGCTCAACCGCATGACGCAGTTCAAGGAAAAGGCGGGCAAGGACCGCGAGGCCGCGTCCATCGGGCTCTACTCCTATCCCACGCTGATGGCTGCCGACATCCTGCTCTACCGCGCCACTGCCGTTCCCGTTGGCGAGGACCAGAAGCAGCATCTGGAACTGACCCGCGACATCGCGCAGAAGTTCAACACTGATTTCGCCAAAAGCATCGCCGAGCATGGCCATGGCAATGCCTTCTTCCCGTTGCCCGACCCGCTGACGCAAGGGCCCGCACCGCGCGTCATGAGCCTGCGGGACGGCACCAAGAAGATGTCGAAATCCGACCCGTCCGATCTCTCACGCATCAACCTGACCGATGACGCCGAGGCCATCGCCAACAAGATCCGCCGGGCCAAGACCGATCCGGAGCCTCTGCCGACGGAGGTCGAGGGGCTGGCATCACGGCCCGAGGCCGAAAATCTCGTGACCATCTATGCCGCCCTCGCCGATGAAACGCCTGAGGCCGTGCTGGCCGAATATGGCGGCGGGCAGTTCTCGCGCTTCAAGCAGGCGTTGGGTGATGTCGCCGTGGAGCGGCTCGCGCCCATCGCCGCCGAGATGCGACGGCTGCTGGGCGACCTCGCCTATGTGGACAGCGTGCTGGCGGATGGTGCGGCCCGCGCCAGGGCTATCGCCAAACCCAACATGGATGCCGTGAAGGATATTGTCGGCTTCGTGCGGAACGCCTAAGCTTCCCGCCAGATGCGCACACGGCGAAGTTACGAAACCGGTCACCGGCCCAAGCTTCTTGTGGTGGTGGATGAGACCCCCGAGGCAGACCGGGCGCTGTATTATGCCGCGCGACGGGCCGCACGGCTGGGTGCTGGCCTGGTGATGCTCAATGTCATTCCCTTGGGCGAGACACAGGTCTGGCTGGGTGTCGGCGACCTCATGAAGGCAGAGGCCGAGGACAAGGCGGAGGCCCTGCTTGCCACGGCCGCAGAGCGCGCCCGCGCCGTGGCCGCCATCGAACCGGAACGTGTGGTGCGCGAGGGCGTGACCGCCCAGGAAATCGGCCGCCTGATCGAGCAGGACGAGGATATCTCGACACTTATCCTGGCTGCCGGTGTGGGCGCTGAAGGGCCAGGCCCGCTGGTGGCGTCGCTCGCAGTCAAGGGTGGCCTGGGATTGCCGATCCCTGTGACCATCGTGCCGGGTGATCTGGAAGACAGCGAGATCGACGCCCTGGCGGGGTGATCTGAACTTTTCGCTTCTCCCAAGGGAGAGGGCAGGCGACGACGCGCTTACTTCTTCGCCCCGCGGGCCTTCCGCACCGCATAGGTCCGGAGCCGCAGCGCGTTGAGCTTGATGAAGCCCGCGGCGTCGCGGTGATCATAGGCCACGGCCCCTTCCTCGAAGGTCACCAGTTCCTGATCATAGAGCGAATAGGGGCTTTCGCGACCGATGACCGAGACATTGCCCTTGTAGAGCTTGAGCGTCACGCGGCCCGTCACGAGTTCCTGGCTCTTGTCGACCAGCGCCTGCAGCATCTCGCGCTCCGGCGCAAACCAGAAGCCGTAATACACCAGCTCCGCATAGCGCGGCATGAGGGATTCCTTGAGGTGCATCGCCTCCCGGTCAAGCGTGATCGACTCAATGCCGCGATGCGCCTGATGCAGGATCGTGCCACCCGGCGTCTCGTAGATGCCGCGCGATTTCATGCCGACGAAACGGTTCTCGACCAGATCAAGCCGCCCGATGCCGTTGGCTTTGCCCAATTCGTTGAGTTTCGTCAGCAGCGTCGCGGGCGACAGCTTCTTGCCATTGATCGCCACAGGATCGCCCTGCTTGAAATCGATGGTGATCACGGTTGCCTTGTCGGGTGCCTGCTCGGGCGAAATCGTCCGCATATAGACCATCTCGGGCGCATCCAGTGCCGGGTCTTCGAGCACCTTGCCCTCGGATGAGGAGTGCAACAGGTTGGCATCGACCGAGAAAGGGGCCTCGCCATACTTGTCCTTGGCGATCGGGATCTGGTGCTGCTCGGCGAACTCGATGAGGCGCGTGCGGGACGTCAGGTTCCACTCCCGCCACGGCGCGATGATGCGG
>JANNFV010000533.1:0-2082 GCA_031380285.1 Hyphomicrobiales bacterium
CAACAATCCATCTTCGTGCGGGAGCTTGCGGTGGCCGAATGGCTGCGCGGGCATGGCATTGCCCGCAGCTTTCTCGATTTGTCCGAGCGCATCGCGCTGTCTAACGGTTTCGACCGGGTCACGCTGATCGTCAATGACGCCAATGCGCCGGCGCATCGGCTGTATGAGAGCATGGGCTTCAAAACGGTTTCCGCTCGCCCCAGCATCGGGCATCCCGCCTTTGACGATGGCTCCATGCTGCTTCTGATGGCGAAGAAAGCCGAGGGTAACCTGAAGGCATAAAAGAAGGCGGCTGTTGCCAGCCGCCTCAGGTTGCTTGAACTCACTGTTCCCGGCCACCCTATGGCAGGAAAGGAAATCAAGGGTTCATGTCCAGTGGAGAGTTGTAGGCCGTGGAGAAAGCTGCCCGCGCCGTGTGCGATACAAGGTTCGGCGCGGGGAGAGGATCGGGCGGCGACGTGTTTGGTCAGGACCGCCGCCCGCGACCCGGCTTTCGCCGGGGCGTGTTCGGGATCAGAACAGACGCAGGATGCCCTGGTCGGACTGGTTGGCGAGGCTGAGGGCCTGCACGGAAAGCTGCTGGCGTGTCTGGAGGGCGGCAAGCTTGGCGCCTTCCTCGTTGACATCGGCAATGGTGAGCGAATCCGATGTCTGGGCCAGGGTGCGCTGCTGGAAGTTCGAGTAAT
The DNA here is from genome assembly GCA_031380285.1 of Hyphomicrobiales bacterium. GTDB lineage: Bacteria > Pseudomonadota > Alphaproteobacteria > Rhizobiales > Beijerinckiaceae > JADCCX01. The sequence continues at coordinate 687 of JANNFV010000533.1, forward strand.
CCATGCGGACCTGAAGGACGGACAGGTTCACCGAGAACTGCGAGGCATTGGCTTGCAGGCGGTTCAAGGCGGTCTGTGACTGTGTGATCAGTGCGTCCAGGCGACCATTGCCTGTCACGTCGTTGGTCCAGGCGCCCACGGTGTAGACCGTGTTGTCCGGTACTGGAGCTGCGTTGACGGTTGTGACAAAGCCCTGGGCCACCGTGCCGAACGCGAGCTGGGCGCTGTTATGGGTTAAGGACACGCCAGAGACCGTCAGCCTCGTCAGGTTGGCACCGGTCTCGGAATTCCAGTCGATCTGGAGGCTGTCTGGCGTTTCAGCCAGCAGGTTCTTGCCGTTGAAGCCCGAATCCCGGCTGAGTTCGGTGATCTGGTTGAAGATCGTGGCGATCTGGCCGCCGAGGGTGTCGCGGACGCCGTTGGCCGTGTCATCCGCGCTCTGCCGGGCCTGCTTGGCCAAAGCCTGGACCGACTCGACGAGCTTGCCGATGCTTTCGATTGCCTTGATCGTCTTCTGCAGGGTGCTCTGGGCAATGTTCTGGCCATCGAGCAGGTTGGACAAGTCCATCTTGTTCTTGTCGAAGCCGCGGGCCAGGAAGTAGTTCAACGGTCCATCAAGGACGTCATTGATCTTTTTGCCGGTGGCGAGGCGCTTGTTGGCGACGGCCTGCTGGCTGGTGATATCGGACATCGAGTACAGCGCGGTGCGCATACCGACGGAAAGGGCGACTGAAGCTGACATTGTCTTGAACCTTCTGGCTCTGGTGCATTCTTGCCCCCGTCCGTTCTGGCCGGGGTATCACGAGCTTTCTGCCCGTCGATGGAGTGACAATGCCGCGTTAAGGTTGACGCTGGGTTAATGCGCTTCAGGAATCGGTAAGGTTAACCCGCAACCCTCTGTTATGGTTAACCAATCGATAATCCTGCAGACAGACGGCAAAAAGCCCGGCGCGATGGCCGGGCTTGCCTGGGAAAGGGTGGAATGCTGGCGTCGCAAGGCCAAGGGTCAGTCGTCGCGGTAAATCTTTTCGCGACGTTCGTGACGCTCCTGAGCTTCGATGGTGAGTGTCGCGATCGGGCGTGCGTCGAGGCGGCGCAGCGAGATGGGTTCGCCGGTTTCCTCGCAATAACCGTAGGAGCCGTCATTGATGCGGGAAAGAGCGGAATCGATCTTGGAAATCAGCTTGCGTTGCCGGTCGCGGGCCCTGAGCTCGATCGAGCGGTCTGTTTCCGACGAGGCGCGATCCGCCAGGTCCGGATGGTTGTCATTCTCGCTCTGCAGGGTCAGGATCGTTTCGGAGGCTTCGCGGAGAATCTCGTCCTTCCAGGCCACCAGTTTGCGGCGGAAATAGTCCCGCTGGCGCTCGTTCATGAACGGCTCGTCTTCGGTCGGGCG
>JANNFV010000562.1:0-4299 GCA_031380285.1 Hyphomicrobiales bacterium
CTCGACGGCGTTGCCGTCCGCGTCGCTGCGCGCAGCTTGGCGGACCTGGCACGCGGGTTGAACGCGATCTCGTCGGCCTGCGGCGTGCAGGGCCATTTGCCCGTGATCTTGAAGGTCTGAACCGTTGTCACCTCAGGCTGGAAACGGGAGCCACCGCCACGCCCCGAACGGCTCGCGAAGAACTGCTTCACGATACGGTCTTCCAGTGAATGGAAGCTCACGACTGCCAGCACGCCGCCGGGCTTCAGCAGGCGTTCAGCGGCGTGCATGGCACGGGCGAGTTCACCCAATTCGTCGTTCACGGCGATGCGCAGGGCCTGGAAGGTCCGCGTGGCGGGGTGGATTTCATTGGGCCTGGGCCAGATGATCGCGGTGATCACATCGGACAGCCGCCGCGTGGTGGTGATCGGCCCGTCCTTGCGCGCCGCCACGATGCCCCGGGCCAGTGGCCGCGACAGGCGCTCCTCGCCGTAATGGTAGAGAATATCCGCCAGTCTTTCCTCGGTCTCGCCATTGACGATATCCGCCGCACTCTGTCCGGCTTGTCCCATGCGCATGTCGAGTGGGCCGTCATGGCGGAACGAGAAACCGCGCACCGCCTCATCGAACTGCATGGAGGACACGCCGATATCGAGGACAATGCCATCGACGGGCGGAAGCCCCTGCTCCGCCATCTCCGAAAAGGTCGCCTCGATCAGGGTGAGACGTCCGTTGCTGGCTGCGACCATTGCCTGGCCATCACGGATCGCATCGGGATCACGGTCAAAGGCAAAGACCCTGATGTCGGGAAAGGCCGCGAGAATCTCGCTGGTGTAGCCACCGGCACCAAAGGTGCCATCGACATAGATCCCACCTGGCTTGAGTGTCAGGGCACCCAGCGTTTCGGTGCGCAAGACCGGCATATGCCGATCAAGACCGTTCGGCGGTGAGGCAAGTCCCGCTGCCCACATCATGTCCGGCCATCCGCTGGCGGCAGGACAGAAAGGCTGCGACGCATCATGCGCAACCTGTCGCGGCTGGCCGTGTAGTGCTCGGCGAAACGCGCGGGCTCCCAGATCTGGAACTTGTGGCCATGGCCGACGAAAGCGGCCTGGTCGGTGATGCCGGTGATCTCGCGCATCCGGTCGCTCAGCACGATGCGCCCTTCGCCATCCACCTTCAGGCTCTCGCTGGCTCCCATCAGGGCCGTCGCGAAGAAATCGCGCTCTTCCGAGTAGGCCGGCAGGCGCTCCATCAAGGTGTCGATCTCCCGCAGCAGCGCGTGGCCACCGCAGTCCAATGCCGGGAAATCGAGAGCGGGATGCACGTAGAGTCCCTCGTATCCATCTTTTGTCAAAAGGCTTCGAAAAGGCGCGGGTATCGAAACCCGCCCCTTGGCATCCAGCCGGTTGGTGAATTGTGAAACAAAGCGGTCCATCGACGCCACTCACCGCTGGTCTGCGCCGAAACGCAGCACTCCCACGCATTGCCCCCTGGCCCGACCATCCCGCGTGATCACGGCACGCAGCATCCTTCGCCAACGCGGAGAGAACCGCGCCAACTGGAACATTGCCTGCCCGAACACTTGGGATTTCTTGGCTTAACATGGGATTTTTTGGGCCGTCAACTGTAAAGAGAGAAATCAGGGCCTCGGCACAGCTCGCGCCGATCATGCGGCCTGAATAGATTATGGTAAGGTTAATAAGGGGTTAAATCGGGAATGCGAGACATCACAGGAGCGCCAAAGCTCCCGAATTTTTCTGAATTCACACCGAATTCACGCCACTCCGACGTATCCAGCACTCTGGGTGCCGTGCTTGAATCCAAAAATGAGGCCGCACCCCTTGCGGGATGCGGCCCTGTTGCGGTTTTTGCAGGAACGGCAGCGGCATGAATACGGACAGATCATCCGTCAACCGTTCCCTTCCGAAGCGACAATGCTGTCACTGGCCGGGCATGGCTCGACCCGTGACAGATCGGGCGGCAGACTTCAGGGCGCGAGCACCGCAACATCCCGGACGCCTGCGGGCAGGCCCTTGACCTTGCCGGCGACCGTGGCGGCACCAGTGGCGATGTCCACGGTGTGCAGCGTGTCGCCAACGACCGCGAAGCCGGTATTCTTGCCGCTGGCATCCGTGCCGATGTCGAAGGCGATGCCTTCCGCCTTGATGCCGAGCGAACCCATGGTGGTCAGAACACCATCGTTGGGCGGCACCTGCTTCAGGAACGTGCCGAGGACGCTGTCGATATCATAGAGCGCTGTTTCCTTGGTGCCCTTGACGCTGTTGGAATAGGCCGCTGCCGTGACTGCTGGCGTCTTGCCAGCCGCCTTGTCGCCCTCGGCATATTTGAGATTTCCGTCCTTGGTAACCTTGCCGTCATCGACATTGGCGCGAAGGCTGGTGCCATCGCTGCCAATGATCCGCAGCCGGTCGGCGACGGGGTTGAAATCAACGGACGCCGCGACGTTCGCTGCCAGCATGGTTTCAAGCTTGACCTTCAAGGTGGCCTGCCCGGTCTTTGGATCAACGGTGTAAACGGAGCCGTCTGCGGCAAGCGCATAGAGCATGCTGTCGGACGGACGCATGTCGATGCCCGAGACACGGCCACTGACGCCGGTGATCGGCATGGACTTGCCCGCCTGCAAGGTCTTCGTGTCAAAGGCCGTCAATGTGTTGTCGCCCGAAAGCGCAACGATCATTTCGGCCTGGGCCGCACCGGTGAGTGCTGCGGTGGCGATTGCTGTCGAGAAGAGAAGGTGCCTGATGCTGGACATGGTGTGAACTCCTGTTGGTTCCTGAGGATTGCAGGGCCTGCCGCCCTTGCCTTCTGGAAACCCGCAGCCACCCCCTTTGGATGCATGGCGCGAAAAAACTCATTGTGATGTGCATCCAAAGCCCGCATTCGGGTGTATCGAGGTCATGCAGACCTGTACCCTGTCTGCTGATGGACCGAGGGCATGACCGGACAGAGCCTTTCCGACGACACCGTGACAGCCCTCATCGCGCGCTGCGGCGCAGGTGACAGGAGTGCCTTGAAACAGCTTTTCAATGCGGAATCACCCCGCATGATCGGCGTGGCGGAGCGCATCCTGCGGCGACGGGCGCTGGCAGAGGAAGCCGCGCAGGATGCTTTCGTGCAGATCTGGCGCCGTGCGGCCAGCTTCGATGCAGCGCTCGGGTCGGGTCGCACCTGGCTCTACACCATCCTGCGCAACCGTTCGCTCAACATCCTGCGGGATGAGAGCCGCACCGAGCTTTCAGGCGATGCAGAGCCTTTCGACCGCGCGAGCGAGGACGATGACCCCGAGACCATCGTCATGAAACTGGGCGAAGCCAGCCGCCTCAGGGACTGCCTGCAGAAGCTGGAACCGGAACGCCGACAGGCCATCGTGCTCGCCTATGCCAAGGGCCTGAGCCATGGCGAACTCGCGGGCAAGCTGGGCCTGCCGCTGGGCACCATCAAATCCTGGATCCGCCGCTCCATGGCCGTGCTCAAGGACTGCCTCGCATGAACGCGGAAAAGCTGACACGCGAGGAACTCGCCATAGACTATGTGCTGGGCATGGCCGAGGGCCAGGACCACGAGCGGGCGTTGCGGCTGATCGCCAGCGATGCCCTGTTCCAGGCCCTGGTCACGATGTGGCGCGAAAAGCTGGGCGAGATCGATGGGACGGCCCCCGAGCATCCGCCGCAGGACCTGACCTGGGAGACGCTCGAACAGGCGATCAGCGCCCCGCCAGCCAAACCTGCCGTCGCGACCACGCCAGAGGCGGAGAGCTGGTTCGGCTCATTCTGGCAGAATCCCGGCTTCTGGCGTCCGGCAGCGATGGCGGCCGGACTGGCAGCGGTGCTGCTCACGGGCGGCCTGATGCGCGAATGGGCGAGACCGCCGCAACAGCCGATCTATGTCGCCGTGCTGCAGACCGAACAGGGCCGTGCCCAGGCCGTCGTCAACGCCTATGCCGATGGCACGGTGACGCTGGTGCCGATCGAGACGATCGGCGTGCCGCAGGGCCGCATTCTGGAAGTGTGGACGCTGCAATCGCGAGAGCAGGGACCGGTATCCATCGGGCGCATGGACCAGGCGCGGACACTCAAGCTCGACCTCAAGCAACTCAGACGCCCCGATGCCGGGCATCTGTTCGAGATCACGGTTGAACCGCCCGGAGGCTCGCCCACGGGACGTCCGACCGGGCCGGTGCTGTCGAAGGGCCTGGCCGGGCAGGCTTTGTGAAGGACGAGCGAATGGCATGAGCGTTGTGCGTCCTTCGAGGCTTGCTTCGCTCGCACCTCAGGATGAGGAGGGAAATACCTCGCA
>JANNFV010000635.1:0-2476 GCA_031380285.1 Hyphomicrobiales bacterium
CAGGCGGTCGTCTTGAAGACGATCGGAAGACCTGCGGTCACAGGACCGGTCTTCATGATCTCGGCCTTGGGACGCGACGCGCGTGGACCTTCAATCCAGTTAAACCTGTCCGTGGAGAGCAGGATGAAATGGATGAGGATCGCCAGCGAGAACAGGAAGACGTCCAGGGCGATCAGCGCACGGCGAGGATCGAAAATGAGCCAAATCTTATGCATAGCTTGTCTCCTTACCCGATCAGCGACGTGAGGGACTGAAGGCTCTCCAGCGAGGTGTAACCCTTGATGCCGGGGAACCACGGACGCCAGTTCCACACCAGGAAGTGTGCAACAACAGCAACCGCAGTGAACATGATGTAGCCCTGGATCATATACTTATGAACCTCTTGGGCCTCAGCGTCCGTCAATCCCGTGAGGGATTCTCTATTGTCAGCCATGACCTGACACTCCTTTTATACTCGGCCCGAAAGCCGTTACCGCGCCCATCCCGCGCGGCGGGGATCGCCGGATCAGGGCCTTGGCCCCTTCCCGACTGCTCCAGGACGCTTCTTGCAAAACGTCACGGAAATTTTCTCCCCCACTCCGCATCACCCCTGAAATGCGGATGGTATCGTGGCCTCGGCTGTCTCGCGGGCTTCCGCGAAGACGGACCGTGACCGGGTGGACACGACGGCATTGAAGCTCGGGCGGCGAAGCCCAAGCCGCGATGCCACCGCGACCGCGAGGAACAGCGGATAGGTCAGCGCCACCAGGAGTCGCATCTCGATACGCTCGAGACTGCGGCCTCCCCTGCGGCGGTGCGAAACCCGTTTCCCCGGATTCGCGGACCCTGCTGCTTCAGCCAAACGCCCCTGTCCGGACATGTCTGCATAGGTCATGGACGTTCTCCTTCTTGGCCAAACGATGTGGGGGATCTGTGCGCCATGGCGTCACCCTCCCCCAGCGGTGCCGAGCGCGTTTTTCGCTCTCGACACACTTGAAACGGAAACTTCACCAGTGCCGCCGGCACGGGCATCCTTTTCGGCTGCATCGCGCAGCCGCTTGGCGGCCGAAATGCGCACCAGGACGGGATGATCCTCGACAACACGGTCGAGCATGGCCTTCGCCTCGTCGCTCCACGGCAGTTCCTCGTGAAGGCGCGACGGCGTGGGATCGATGGCATCCATGTGGGTGCCGATGGGCAGGATGTCGAACAGCGCATCGAACAGCGCGTTGCAGACCTCCTGCACCACATAGACTGCCCCGGCGTAGCCCATGAACGGCGTGCCGGTGTGGCGGCGGATGATCGCGCCGGGAAAGGATGCCGGGATATACATCGCCCGCGCACCCGTCTCCGCCATGTACATGCGCTCGTTGTAGGAGCCGAAGATGATCAAGGGCGTCTTGGTCTGCACCAGCTTGCGCACCTCGTCGTTCAGCGTTTTCTGGCCGGGCTTGCGGGCAATGGCGAAATGGCAGGGCAGGCCCATCTCGTCCTCGAGGAAGAGCCGGAGGCCGCGCGCGTAGGTCTCGTTGGCCACGACGCCGAAGGACGCGGTGGCGAAAAAATCTTGCGTCACCGAACGCCAGAGATCCCACAGCGGCTTGATCGTCGTGTGCTTCTCGCGGGCGATGAAGGGCTCGGGATCAAGGCCCAGCAGGTTGCCCAGCGAGCGCAGGAACGCCGTTGTTGAATGCAGGCCGATGGGGGCCTGCAGATAGGGCCGCTCCAAAGCCTCGCACAAGGCGCGGCCATATTCGCGATACATGCAGACATTCACCTCGGCATCGCCCAGCTTGACGATGTCTGCCAGATGCGTGCCCAGCGGGAAGCTCATGTTGACTTCCGCACCGATGCCCTCGATCAGGCGGCGGATTTCGGCGAGATCAGACCAGGTGTTGAAGGTGCCGTAGATCGGCCCGATGATGTTGACCTTCGGCTTCGCGCCCTCCTTGCGGGGCTTCACGGCCGGCGTCTTCTTCGGGCCGAACTGCTTCCACAGCCAGGCCATCGCACGGTTGGCGGATTGCCATTGATCCTCGTCAATGGTGCGCGGCAAAAAGCGCAGGATGTTGGTGCCTTCCGGCGTGACACCACCACCGATCATCTCGGCGATGGAGCCCGTGACGACAACCGAGGGGAGCGCGGGATCAAGCGTCTTGTGCGCCCGCTTCATCGCGCCTTCTGTGCCCTTCTGTCCGAGCTCTTCCTCAGCCAGACCAGTCACGACGACGGGCAATTCATGCGGTGGCAATGCATCGGTGTAATGCAGCACGGAGGTGATCGGCAGGTTCTCGCAACCGACCGGACCATCGATGATGACCTGCAGGCCCTTGATCGCCGTGAAGACGTAGGCCGCACCCCAGTATCCGCCTGCCCTGTCATGATCGAGAACCAGCATCAGACGGTCTCCCCGATCGGCTTTTCGAGGGAGTTGTTCAGCGCGGATTGCATGGCCTGAAGCTTGGCCATCTGCTTTTTCTTGAACTCGGGGCGGTCG
>JANNFV010000507.1:0-2593 GCA_031380285.1 Hyphomicrobiales bacterium
CTCGCGGGACTACGCGGCGGAGTTCAAGGCCATCTTCGGCCAGCGCACCTTGCCGCATGATCCGACCGTCTATGTTTGCGCCCAGGATCGCGGCGATGATGGCGTGAACGCTGGCACGGATCGGCTGCTCGTCCTCGTCAACGCGCCCGCGGACGGGGATCGCGACGGGTTGACCGAACGCGCCATCGCGGCATGCACGGAACGGACATTCGCCCTCATGGAGCGCTGCGGCCTGCAAATCGACGGATCGCAGGGCCACGGGATCATGACCGGACCAGCCGGATTCAACCAGCTGTTCCCGGCGAGCGGCGGTGCGCTTTACGGCCCCGCCTCCCACGGCTGGATGGCGTCGTTCCAGCGCTCGGGTGCCCGCACCAGGGTTCCGGGCCTTTATCTCGCGGGCGGCAGCGTGCATCCCGCACCCGGCGTCCCCATGGCCGCCATCTCGGGCCGCCTCGCGGTGTCGGCCATGCTGCAAGACCGTGCGACAAGGGCCTGACCATGCGCTTTGCCTTGCCCGACGGACCGGACTTCAGCGAGACCATCCCCTCCGGCGGCTACCTCTGGTGGTATGTCGATGGCATCAGCGATGACGGACGTTATGGCATCACGGTCATCGCCTTCGTCGGCAGCGTCTTCTCGCCCTACTACCGCCGCGCCCTGCGCAGAGGTCCGGCGGATCCAGAGGATCACGTCGCGATCAATGTCGCCCTCTATGGCCCGAAGGGACGCTGGACCATGACCGAGCGGGGGCGTCATCAGCTCACGCGCAGCCCGGATCATTTCCGGGTTGGGCCCAGCACCCTGGCCTGGAAAAGCACAGGACAACCGGAGCTTGACATCGCCGTGAACGAACGCGCGGCCCCCCTGCCGTTTCCGGTGCGCGGCAGCATCCGCCTCGTGCCCCAGGCCATGACCGGCCAGAGCTACGCGCTGGATGATGCCGGGCGGCACCACTGGCGTCCCATCGCGCCGCAATGCCGGATCGAGGTTGATTTCAGCCATCCCGGTTTGCGCTGGAGCGGCTCCGGCTATCTCGATAGTAACAGGGGCGACCGTCTGCCCGAGCATGATTTCGTGGACTGGGATTGGTCCCGCGCACCCTGCCGCGACGGCACCGCGATCCTTTACGATATCCGGCGGCGCGAGGGTGGGCGGAAAGTCCTGGCCCTCGATGTCGGGCAGGACGGCGCAGTGTCCGATTTCACCCCGCCGCCCCGCTGCCCCCTGCCACCAGGGCGGATCTGGCGGGCGCATCGCGCCATCCAGTGCGAGGAAGGCATGGCTCCCCGGGTGCTGGAAACGCTGGAGGATACGCCGTTCTACACCCGCTCCATCGTCAGCACGCACCTGCAGGGAGAAACCGTGACAAGCTTTCACGAAAGCCTCATGCTGGACCGCCTGAAACAGCCATGGGTGCAGACCCTCCTGCCCTTCCGCATGCCGCGCTGGACGCGGTGACAGCCCAGACGGACGACCATGCCCCTCTCGACAAACGCCATCGAAGCCACCGCCATCGCAATCCTCGCAGCCCTCGACGAGCGACGGCAGATCGCGCCCTTCACCGATCAGCCTGGTGGGATGTCTTTGCCCGACGCCTATCGTGTTTCGAGGGGCGTCACGGCGAAGCGTATCGCCAGGGGAGAGGTTCCCGTGGGCCGCAAGATCGGCTTCACCAACCGCATGATCTGGGATGAGTACGGCGTGCACCATCCCATCGACGGGCCGGTCTATGACACGACCTTGAGCGATACCACTGGTGCCTCACGGACATTCTCGCTCGCGGCATGTGTGGAACCACGCATCGAGCCCGAGATCGTGCTGGGCCTCAGCGCCGCGCCAACCGCAGACATGGACGAACCTGCGCTGATGTCCTGCATCGGCTGGGTCGCCCATGGCTTCGAGATCGTGCAATCGCTCTATCCGGGCTGGCGCTTCAAGGGAGCGGATTGCGTGGCCGCTTTCGGCCTGCACGGCGCATTGCTGTGCGGACCCAGGCACGCGCTCCAGCCTGCCACACGGGGCCTCGCCCTTCAGGCCCTGACCCGGTTCTCGATCACTCTGAACCGGGACGACATCACCATGGACACCGGCCATGCCACGAACGTGCTGGGCGGCCCGGTCTCGGCCTTGCGGCATCTCGTCCAGGCCATCGCGCAGGACGCGGAGGCGGCACCCCTGCAACCCGGCGACATCATCACGACCGGCACCGTCACCCGCGCCTTTCCCGTGCTGCCCGGCGAGCGCTGGACGACACATGTGTCGGGCATGGATGTGCCAGGACTGGAACTTCCCGGCATGGATGTGACATTCACGGCCTGAGTCTTGAACCGGGTTGACCTGACGCCTCGCCCGTGGGAACGGCTCGTCCGCACCATCCGCCAATCCCCGAAGGCCTGACCCATGACCCGCGCCCAATACGATGTCCTCGGCATCGGCAACGCCATCGTCGACCTGATCGCGTCCGCCGAGGAGAATTTCCTGCTCAAGGAGGCCATCCAGAAAGGCGGCATGACGCTGATCGACGAGGCCCGCGCCGAGCACCTCTATGCGGCGATGGGACCAGCGACAGTGACATCGGGTGGCTCTGCCG
>JANNFV010000680.1:0-10140 GCA_031380285.1 Hyphomicrobiales bacterium
CCCTGGCTCATCGGCTGGCGCGATATCTGCCGATCGTTGTGTCCTCGGCGGCAACCCGCGGGATGAAGGTGATCGGCGGATAAAGCCGCAGCGTTTCCCGGAAGACATTGCGGGTGAACACCAGCTTCTTGGTGTGCTCGAAGGTGATGGGACCACCCTCCGTCACACGGTCGATCTCCTCGCGCATCCGCGCCGCGATGTCGGGCCGCTGCGACAGGATGAAGAAGGTCCAGGTCAGCACACTCGCCGTTGTTTCATGCCCCGCGAGGAAAAACACGCCGATCTGGTCGATCAGTTCCTCGCGACTGAAGGCTTCGCCCGTCTCCGGATCACGCGCAGCAATGATCGCGCCCGCGATGTCATCCTTGGGACCATCAGCCAGCCATTGGTCGAGCATCGTGTCGAAATGCGCCCGGATGATGCGGCAGGCCTCGCGCACCTTGGGCGGTTGCGGCACCTTGGCGAAAGGTTTGCCCAGCAGCAGCCGTGTCAGCTCGACATTGGCGACGCTGCGCTCGAACGCCGTGAAGGCGTGGAACACGTCATGGCCGATGCCACTATCGAAAGGACGCGAGAAGATAGTGCGACAGATGATATCCGCCGTCAGATAGCTCATGGCCGCATCGAGCGAGAAGGGCTGGCCCGATGCCGCCTGCGCATCCCAGCGCGTCTCGCAATCCGCAACCGCTCCGGCCATCGAGTTGAAGGCCGTGTTGATGCGCATGTGCGAGAACGCGGGATCGATCATGCGGCGCTGGCGTCGCCATGCCGCGCCATCCGACACGAAGATCGAGTTGCCGACAAGCCCTTCCAACGCCCCCACCATCAGGTCGTTCTTCGGATAGATGCCCGATGCATTGGCGAGGATCGGCCCGACCTCCTCCGGCGCATTGACCAGCAGGATCGAACGGCGCGAGCGCCCGAGCGGACTGACCTGGGCGCGGTAGGCATCCTGCGGCAGCAAGGTCAGCAGGTCACGGTCGCCCTGCCAGGCCGCAGTGAGCAGCGCCCTGACAGGCGTAGTCGGCCGGGGTGCCGGCGGGCGATAGAGCTCGGCATTGGACAATTCAGTGTCGGGTATTCGGACGATTGTCACTTTCGCCATCCCTGGGCTTGATCCCGTAGGCGGCGACAAGCCGCCAGACATGCGCGGGTATCATCCATTTCATCCGCGCCGGGTGCTCGCGCCGCAGATGCACCACGGTTTCGAGCGCCTTCATCTCGACCCTGGCACGGGCGAACTCCAGTCCGCGCGGCCCGATGCGGGGCATCAGCCAGCCGACGATGCTCCTGAGCCAATCCGGCATCTGCCTGAGAGGCAGGCCACCGGCGGCCAGTTCGACGTTCTTCAGGAAGCCCTTGACGGCTCCGAAGCGCTTTCCCGCACTGCCTGGCGCAGCAAGCGTGACATCGGCACGGATCAGATCGAGCAATTCTTCGCCCCGTGCATTGCGCACCAGCAGCCATTGCTCGCCCTCGCCGCCCATGTAGCCCACCGTGATGTCGGCGAGTGAATTGGTGTAATCCACGCAGGTCTTGCAGGTCAGGGGGAAGAAATCCGGTGAGAGCTTCGAGAGAGGCAGCTTCAGGAACGGAATTTCACGCTTTCGCCCGTCATCAAACCGCAGTTCCACATGATAATCCGCGCGGAACTCCAGGTAGGTGATGCTTTCGGGCTTCTCCGAGAGCAGCTTCAGAAAGCTGTGAAAATTCTCTGTCGTCGTGTTGTCCGAGCACGGCGTACCAATCACGTAGATCCGCTCGAAGCCAAGCTGCCGCTCCAGCGCCCTCAGCGCATGGATCTGGCACGGAATGCCGATCACGGCGATCCGCCTGTGTCCGGCGTCGCTCGCTGGCTCCAGCAGTTGCAGCAGGGGCGCATAGCCCATCCGCATCCCCCGGCAGCGGGCCATGTCGTCCGGATCGGTGATCAGCACCGGCATTGGCTTCCAGCGGTCGGCGGGATCAGGCGCGATGGCGAGAACGGCGTCCACATGACCATTTCGCAGCAGCATTTCGCCCAGGCGCGTGGTGATGCCGGTCCATTGCGCACCTTCAGCCGGGTTTTTGAGAGAGGCCCGCCACATCTGCCGGTAGGGTCCGAAAAAGCGCTCGTCGCCGCGCTCAGGATCGCGCACGCGCCCATGCACCTGCGTCTCCAGGCCGGGATAGTCCGGCTTGATGAACTGGCAGGCCGTGCCGCAGCGCTTGGGATCGGACGAGCGCGAGATGCCGCAATCCGTGCACAGCCCGCGATGCGGACCATCGCTGGCAGGCGGAAGAGAAGGAAAATGAGCGTTCATGCCGACCGTTTCTGTCGCGGGCAGTCTATCAGGCGCAGTCATCCACCATAGCTAGGGGAACTACGCGGCCAGAAACCAATCGCGATCAGTTGCCGGAAGTCTTAGGTGCCGGGAGTCCAGGCCTTATAGTCACCGCCGGTCGCCTGGCGTTCGCCCTGGCCAAGGGTCGATCCCTTGGGGCGATAGGCGAAGGCGGTTCCGGTCATGTTGGGTTGATGCGGCTTTTGCCAGTCGCGCGGGGCGTAGTCTTCCTGCGACGGCGCCTTGTCATAGGTGAAGGCGAGCCAACCCGCCCAGCCCGGTGGCACGCGGGAAGCTTCCGCTTCGCCCTTGTAGATCACCCAGCGGCGCTCGTGGCCCAGCGCCTTGTCTTTCTCGCCGTTGCGCGAGCGATAGTAGACGTTGCCCTGGTCATCCTGGCCAACCTTCTCGCCCTTCACGCGGGTGAAGCGGTCCATCCCGAAGGTCGAGCCGTTCCACCAGGTGAAAAACTTCAGGAAAAATGTCTTCAGGCCCATGATGATCCCCGGAGAGGCTTCTCTGCCAGTCGCTGTTCCCTCGGCTTATGCAGCGCGGGAGGGTGTCTGTCCAGACGCAGCAGCGCCGTCAAAAGGCAGGCAAGCCCCTTTTTCGGTCCACATTCACGTGCTATGCGCTCGCCATGCGCCTCGTCCGAATCTTCGCATCCGCAGCCATTGCATCCCTCGGGCTCCTGCCTTCAGGGACAGCCGTCATGGCTGACAAGTACCGCAATCCAACGGCGATCTTTGCCGGGCTCGACAAGATCACGGGCCGAATCATCGCCTTCGAAGTGGCGGTGAATGAAACCGTTCAGTTCGGTGCGCTGCAGCTCACGCCCAAGGTTTGCTATTCCCGTCCGATCACCGAGAAGCCGCAGACGACATCCTTCATCGAGGTTGATGAAATTTCGACGGGCAACGAATACAAGCGGCTCTTCAATGGATGGATGTTCGCGTCCAGCCCCGGCCTCAGCGCCATCGAGCATCCGGTCTATGATATCTGGCTGACCGGCTGCAAAGGGGCTCAGGAACGCGACCTGATCAAGTCGCCTGTCGAGGAAGAAGAGGTGGTGGCCGCCCCGTCCAACGAGAACCCACTGGCGAAGCCTCTGGGGCCGGATGGCAAGCCGCAGCTTGATCCGACAGAACGCGCCGCGATGGAACGCCGTCGCCAGCAGCAGCTCAACCGCTCCACCACGGCAGGGCCGATCTTGCCGGGACAGCCGCTGAACACGGCACCTTCCGGCGCGCAAAGGCCTGCACCCAGCCAGAGTTTCTTCCCGCTGCCCGGTTCCGGCAGCCGCGGCGTCGGTGGTCAGAACCCCGGCATCTTCATCGATCCTGCCCGCACCAACTGACGATCAACGCGCGATCGCAACTGCCGCTTCGCCTTCGAGCGGATCGATCCACGTCGCGTGATCCGGCTCGCATGGCAGCGCTTGCGCCAGCAGCACATGGTAGAGGCTCTTGTCGATCTCGATCGCGCCGAAGGTCGAGAGGTGATTGGTGACGAACTGCGCGTCGAGCAGGCGATATCCCCCGCGTTTCAACCGCGCCACCAGATGCACCAGCGCCACCTTGGACGCGTCGGTCGCCCGGTGAAACATGCTTTCGCCAAAAAACACGCCGCCGATTGCCACGCCGTAGAGACCGCCGACAAGCAGGCCGTCGCTGTAGGCTTCGATGGTATGGCAATGCTGGCGGTCGAAAAGATCGCGGTAGAGCGTGCGGATCGTGTGGTTGATCCAGGTGTTCTCCCTTCCGGGAGCCATCTCGGCGCAAGCCGCGATCACGGCATCGAAATCGCGGTCTGCCACCACTTCGAAGTGGTCGGAGCGAACGGTTTTTGCCAGGCTGCGCGAGACATGGAAGCCATCGAGCGGAATGATGCCCCGGCGCTTGGGCTCATACCAGTGAAGCGCGGGATCATCCGCCGTTTCCGCCATGGGGAAAATGCCGCAGCGATAGGCCTGCAACAGCAGCTCCGACGTGATCTCGTGTGGCGCTTGTGGGGAAGCCATGTCGGTTTCTAACCCCTCCAGCCGAGAGGGCAAGGTGTGTTGCCCCCTCGCGGCTTTTCGCCCGATGGATTTTCCCTGCGACGCGTGACACAGATGGCGCATGGAATTTCCCCAATCCTTCGCCGCTGAGGCAGATGTTACCGTTCTTGGCGGTGGCCCCATCGGGCTGCTTGCCGCGCTCTGCCTGGCCGAGCGCCTGCCACCGGCCACACGCCTGCGCCTCATCACCGGCAGGCGAAGGCCACCGGCGGATGGGCGGGCCGCGGCCCTGGTGGGACGGTCCATGGCGATCCTTGATCGGCTGTCTCTTGGCGATGCCTTCCGTGCCGAGGGCGCTCCCCTCGCGGCCATCCGCATCATCGACGTGACGGGCCGCCTGCTGCGTGCGCCCACCACGACATTCCGTGCGGTCGATGCGGGAGAGCCGCATTTCGGCGTGAGCCTGACGACGGCCCGCATCGTGGCGCTGCTGGAGGAACGCTTGCGGCAACAGGGGAAAGTCGAGATGCTGCCCGTCGACATCGCGTCGGTCACGCGCGACGGGGCGGGCTTTGTCCTCACGGATGATCAGGGGCAGGTTCGGGCCGCGCCGTTTCTGGTCGCCGCTGACGGGCAGCGCTCGCTGGCCCGCGAGGCCGCCGGTATCGCCGTGCGACGCTGGTCCTATCCGCAGACGGCCCTGACCTTTGCCGTGTCGCACAGCGTCGACCATGACGAGATTTCGACCGAATTTCATACGACAGATGGTCCCTTCACGCTGGTGCCAGCGGGCGACCGGCAATCCACGGTGGTGTGGATGACCAGTCCAGCCGAGGCAGAACGCTTGATGGCGCTGGACGATCAGGCCTTCGCCCTGGCGGCCGAAAAGACCTGCCGGTCACTCCTGGGCAAGCTGGTGCTGACCAGCCCGCGCGGGGCCTATCCCATGGGTGGCCTGCTGGCCGAGCGGTTCACAGCGCCGGGCATCGCGCTTGTGGGCGAAACGGGCCATGCGTTTCCGCCGATTGGCGCACAGGGCATGAACCTCGGATTCCGGGATGCCGACACGCTGGCGGAGGCGCTGGAGGCTCCGTTCCGCCAAGGGCAGGGGCATGGCGATCCTGATGCCATTGCTGCGGCGCTAGCCAGTTGGGACGCGGCACGCCGCCAGGATGCCGGATTGCGAACGGCGGGTGTCGATGCCTTCAACCGCTCGCTCCTCAGCGATCTCCTGCCGGTGACGATGGCGCGGGGCCTCGGGCTTGCGGCGCTGAAATCCATCCCACCGCTTCGCCGTGCAGTCATGCGCATCGGTCTGGCGCAGTAACAATCAGCCTTCGTATGTGACTGATCATGCCTGAGCGCATGTCCTTCCCCCTTGCGGGGAAGGTGTCGCGGCGAAGCCGTGACGGATGGGGGTGGATCAAGACATGGTGCCAGAGGTCGGTGTCAGGCCTCCATCGCCCCCCATCCGACCCTTCGCAAGGGCGAAGGGCCACCTTCCCCGCAAGAGGGGAAGGATAACGTAGGCCGACAACGCGCTACGCCACTTTTTACCGGCTGGGAAAGAGGTCGTGCGGGATCAGATCGTGTGAGATCAGATACAGGAAAACGGTCACGGTGAAGACCGAGACCACGGTGCCGACCAGCACCCCGTTCGATGCCCGCTGGACATAGACATCATATTGCCGCGCCATGACGAAGACATTGCCGGCGGGCGGCAACGAGGCCATCAGCATGGCCGTGAACACCCAGGCCCGGTCGAAATCGCCTACGATGGACAGCACCACCCAGACCAGCAGCGGATGGAAGATCAGCTTGATGAAGAGATGGATCGGCAGTTCCTTCGGCACGCCTTCATAGGGCCTGAGAGCCACCGTCACGCCCAGCGCGAACAGGGCGCAGGGCGCAGCCGCGCGTGCCAGAAAATCGATGAGCTGGCCGATGGCCATCGGCGGCTGATATTTGAAATAGGCTGCCACCACAGCCACGAAGGTCGCGATGTTGAAGGGGTGCGTCACGACCTTCAGCACCACATATTTCGTGGTGTCCCACACCTTCATCTTCTCGGTGCCGCCCATGCCCATCATGAAGGGCACGATGGTGAAGAACAGGATGCAGTCGAACACGAAGACCAGCGCCGTGGGCACGGCTGCCGCAGGCCCCACAGCCGCCAGCGTGATGCCCGGCCCCATGTAGCCCACGTTGGAATAACCGCCCAGCGCGCCCTGGATTGCGGACGACTTGATGTCGCCGCCCGTCAGCCAGATGCCCACCGCAAAGGACAGCGCGAAGGCGATGTAGGTGCACAGCGTGGTGGAGAGAATGAACGGCCAGTTCGAGAGCTGTTCGAACGGCGTCGTGGCGATGAGCTTGTAGAACAGGGCGGGCAGCGAGACATAGACGACGAAGAAATTCATCCACGCCAAGCCTTCCTCCGGCAGCTTGCGAATCTTGCCGCAGAAGAAGCCCAGGAAGATGAGCCCGAAGAAGGGCAGGGCGAGGGAAAGGACTTGGGCCATAAAACCAGATTGTTTTGCTGCGAGCCCGTCTGAAGGCTGGTGTCATTTTCTGGGGGTGTCTCGAGGCTCGCCTCCGGCTCGCGCCTCGACATGAGGCTGAAGGGGCTCTTTCATCCTCTTGTCGAGGTGCGGAGCGAAGCGCAGCCTCGATACACCCTCAAAAAATGGCACCGATACTCAGGGCCGGTCTCAATGAGCCCGTCCGGTATCAGGTCCGCTCTGGACGGTCCATCCCGCAGGTCTGCCTCATTCGGCTTATTGTCATTGCTTTTTGGGGCATTGAGCTCCCCGCAAGGCATGCTATCTTGTCTCATCAAAGGTGTGCGATGAACGAGCTTAGCAAGGAAAAAACCGCGAAGTACATGATCGGGAGCGTGGTCAAGCACCGGGTGTATCCGTTCCGCGGCGTCGTGTTCGATATCGATCCGGTGTTCAACAACACCGAGGAATGGTGGAACGCCATCCCAGAAGAGGTGCGCCCCAACCGCGACCAGCCATTCTACCATCTGCTCGCCGAAAACGCGGAGACGGAATACGTGGCTTATGTGTCAGAGCAGAATCTCGTGCCGGACCAGTCAAGCGATCCGCTCAGACATCCGCAGATCAGCGAGATTTTCGTGAAGACGCGCGACGGGAAGTTGAAGGCGCGGAGTTTGAATTTGCAGTGATGGGTGATTATTTTATTATGTCCAGCGCGAGTGCTATTATACCGGTACATTGTGATCTCGCTTATGCGAATTGATTAATATCGATAATTTCTTTGTAGAATTACAATCTTGAATGGAGGTGTTCTGTGTCATTACAACTTTTCCGATCAAAGCGCTTTGCGCGTGTTTTTGATTTCGCTCTTGCAATTATACCTGTTTTATTTATTGTTTCGTCCATAGCTTATTATTGGCTTTTGAGGAACTAATGGTGACGGTTATTGGGACATCAGGTTTAGTAATTCCAAAGCTTTCTGATCCGCTCTCTGTATTTTCAGGAGGAAGTAGCTCATATGTGTATAGTATTCCAGTTTTTTCATCAAAAGCCTCTATATATTCATTTGATATTCGAGGCAGAGGTAGTTTAGCAAATTATACAGCGCCTTCGATTGCGGTTGTGGATTATTACGATCCATCTACTAATTCTATTACACGAGACTATCATTTCATCGGCGGAACAAATTCAGCAAGTAGAATTAATATATTATCTGGAAGTCACGATGGCCAGCCGATGGCTGGTGAGATACGTATAGCAATTTACGGTGTATCTGATGTAGCTAATTTAGTTCCTGGGTTGGGTGTTTATTCTCCTTGGCTTGGGCGTTTAGCAACAGGCCTTTCTGGTACGAATTCATTGTCTCAAAATACTGGATTTTCTATAACCGAAATTGATCAAAATAATCAGTACGATCTTTCTAATGGACCGCTTAATTCACCAAATAGAATTTCATTTATTAGGCCAACAGGAGCGGTCGACTGGCAGCCATATCCTTCTACAATACAACAAAGATATATAGATTTTTGGACTAATTATTTAAATTCTGGGACTACTTCAAATTCTCGTTGCTTCGTCGCAGGCACTCTCATCACCATGGCGGATGGCACGAAGAAACCCATCGAGGAGATTGATGAGGGCGACATAGTCTTGTCCTTCGATCCCGATGCGAATGATGGCCTTGGCGCTGCTGTTCCGGGAAAAGTCACTAGGACCTTCACAAACGTCACGCGTGTTCTGATCGATCTCTGGGGCCTGCGGGTGACGCCTGGCCACGAGTTCCTGTCAGATCGGGGCGAATGGATGAGTGTCGCCGACATTTTGCGGCGAGATCGTGCCTTTGTGCGCAACGAGGGCAATGTCGGCGTGCTCTACAGGGCGCGGACAAACTCTTCGCTTGGGTCGTTGGGCGACGCCGTGTTCCAGACCCGCTTTGTCGATCCGCGCACAGGAGTAGAGCGGAGAGCGCAGGTGCGCGGCGGCATTCCGTTCGAATGGGTGATCTCGACCGAAGGCGGCGTCATCTCTCGGCGGAGTGCATATCTGCTGGAGGTTCTGCATTACGACGGCAGGATATCCGTGGCCGCCTACGCGGAGAATGGACGGCTGTGCGACGGCGACGACCAGCCCATCGGCGTTCTGGACTGGCCTGCCGGGACGACGCCGTTCGACCACGAAGGCGCCGAGAACTACATCGTGACGCTGGACGGTCTGCCCTTTGTACCGGAGTGGATCAGAAACATCCCGCGTGACGGCGAGGAATCGCGGGCGGTGATCAACGCTGGCGGCGGGTCGGACGATCTACTGCTGCTTGGTCCGTCAGGCATGATCACGATGAAAGCCGAGAACGGCCAGGGCGTATTCAATCCGCCTGCGCCGCGTCAGATGCTTCCGCCGATGCGGCCAACGCTTGCGGCGACGAATGCCGGATTCGTTGCACCGGCTATGAACAGGGCGCAAAGGCGGAAGCAGTCGGCGCTGACGCGGGTGAAGTAGTCGTTTTTTGCCTTGCCAACAAAAAGCCCCGGATCGCTCCGGAGCTTTTGCGTCGAATGTCCGCCTCGATCCTTCGACAGGCTCGGGATGAGGCGTGGAGGGCTCAGTACGAGTAATACATCACGTACTCGACGGGGTGCGGGGTGTGCTCGAAGCGGATCACGTCCTGCATCTTCAGCTCGATGTAGCTGTCGATCATGTCGTTCGTGAACACGCCGCCAGCCGTCAGGAAACCGCGATCCTTGTCGAGTGAGGTCAGTGCCTCGCGCAAGCTGCCGCAGACAGTCGGGATCTTCTTCAGTTCGCGTGGCGGCAGATCGTAGAGATCCTTGTCCATCGCTTCGCCTGGGTGGATCTTGTTGGCGATGCCGTCGAGGCCCGCCATCAGAAGTGCCGAGAAGGCGAGGTAGGGGTTTGCCATCGGATCAGGGAAGCGCACTTCCACGCGCTTGGCCTTGGGCGAGTTCGTCCATGGAATGCGGCACGATGCCGAGCGGTTGCGGGCCGAATAGGCCAGCAGCACCGGGGCTTCGAAGCCGGGAACGAGACGCTTGTAGGAGTTCGTCGATGGGTTGGTGAAGGCGTTGAGCGCCTTCGCGTGCTTGATGATGCCGCCGATGTAGTAAAGGCAGGTTTCCGAGAGGCCGGCGTACTTGTCGCCTGCGAACATCGGCTTGCCCGCCTTCCAGATCGACTGGTGCACGTGCATGCCCGATCCGTTGTCGCCGTAGACAGGCGAAGCGATGGACAAGGATCTCTACGATCTGCCGCCACGCGAACTGAAGAAGATCCCGACTGTCTGCGGCAGCTTGCGCGAGGC
>JANNFV010000025.1:0-6202 GCA_031380285.1 Hyphomicrobiales bacterium
ACTGAGCGCGAGGTTCAGCACGAAGGCCCCCGCCACGATCAGCAGGATCATGCCTGTGGTGCGCGCGCTGGCCAGGAAGCAGGTCTGCAACAGCCCGAGACTGAGCTTGCCCTGCGCCACGATGAAGGCCAGCACCGTGACCAGCCCCAGCGCGGCGGATTCCGTCGCAGTCGCGATGCCGAGGTAGAGCGACCCCATGACGACGCCGAACACCGTCAGCGGCTCGACCAGATTGCGCAAGAGACGGATGCGCTCGGCCCGCGGCGTCACCACGGTCTCGACCTTGGTGCCCCGGAAGCGGTGCGAGACATAGATGAACACCATGAACAGGAAGGCCAGCGCCAGGCCGGGGATGACGCCTGCCAGGAAGAGCTTGCCGACCGACGTGTTGGTCATCGAGCCGTAAATGATGAAATTGATGCTGGGCGGGATCATGATGCCCAGCGTGCCGCCTGCCGCCAGCGAGCCGAGCGAATCCTTCATGGGATAACCATGCTTCTGCAGCGAGGGCAGCGCCACCGTGCCGATGGTGGCGGCGGTTGCCACGGAGGAGCCCGACGTGGCCGCGAACAGCGCGCAGCAGCCAATATTGGTGTGCAGCAGGCCGCCAGGCAATCGCCCCAGCCACGCCGCGAAGGCGACATACATGCGGTCCGCCATGCCGCTGCGCAGAAGCAATTCCCCCAGCAGCACGAAGAGCGGAATCGATGTCAGCGTGTTCTCGCTCATCACGCCCCAGATCACCGAGGCCGAGGAGGTCAGGAAAGCCTGCCCGAAGGCCATCATGCCTCCGCCGAGGCCGACAAGCAGCATCACCGCGCCGATGGGCATGCCGAGCAGCATGAGAACCAGCATCACGGCAAAACCGGTGATTCCAACGACGACCATGCTCATCCGCGTGGACTTCCCGGCAGTGGCCCTGGCTGGCTGCGCTGCTTCAGGTTCTCGATTTCCTCATCGAGTTCCTCCTTGGCACCGCGCGGCCCGTAGATGCGGTCCATCGCTACCCAATTGCCCCTGAGTGCCAGCATGCCTATGCGCAGGAGCTGCACCAGGGATACCAGGAGGAACAGCGCCAGCGCGATCACCCAGGCCGTCTGCGGCAGGCGCAAGGGCGTGGCCCAGGGCGTTTGCGCCGTCGCCCGGAACAGGATCGATTCATCGAGCGCGATCCAGCCCATGCGCAGCAGCATGAAGGCACACACGCTCAGCGCCATCATGCCCGCGATGTTGAGCACGTTGCGCAGCGCCAGCGGAGCGAGATCATGCAGCAGGTCGATGCGGATATGCGCCCGCGACACCAGGGCTGCCGCCATGGCCAGCGCCGAACCAGAGGCCAGGATATAGCCACCGAGTTCATCCACGCCCTGCAGCGAGGTGTTGAACACCTTGCGCATCACGGTTTCGAGCGCCACCAGCAGCGCCAGAACGAGGAAGGCCGTGCCGAACAGGGCTGCGGCCACGTTTTCAAGCCGGTTCATGCGAATGGTCCCGGCTCACTGCATCCCGATGATCGGGCCGACCGTCTTCTTCCAGGCATCCGAGCAGCCGGGATTGACCTTGTCGCAAGCCTCCGACCAGGCCGGGAAAGAAATCTCCCGCACGGCACTTTGCACGAGCGCCAGATCCTGCGGCTGGATCGCCACCGTGGTCAGCTTGTACTTGCGGCCAGTTGTGCAGGGATCCTGCCCCGCATTGCAGCGCATGGCGTCATCCCACAATTCCTTGGAATAGCCCCAGATGTCGGCGGTCAACCCTTCGATGCCCGCCTTCAGCTTGCCCTGCTGGTCCGGCGTCAGCCGGTTCCAGGCGGGCAGGCTAATGCCATAGCCTTGCACCGCCACCTGGAGGGCGAGCGGATAGACATGGGTGACCGACTCAGGCCAACCCGCCGAGTTGGCCGAGCTTGGTCCCGTGACGGCGCAATCGATGGTGCCGAGCGACAGCCCCTGTGCCACCTCGCCGAAGGCCATGGTGACCGGTGTGGCGCCGACACGCTCCATGAACTTGGCCATCACGCCATCGAGGATGCGGACCTTCAGGCCCTTGAGATCAGCCAGGCCCTTGATCGCGGGCTTGCAGAAGATCAACTGCGGGCCGAAGGGCCAGACGCCCAGAAGCTTGGTGTTGAACTGCTTTTCAAGGCGCTCGCCCACCGGACCCTGAAAGGCATCGACGACCTTCTTCGCGGTCTCGTAATTCGGGTTCAGGCCCACCAGATCGAGGCCGAGGATGGTCGGCTCGTCGCGCGACACCTGCGCCAGGCGCAGGCCGATAATGTCGAACAGGCCGGACCGGGCCACGCGCAACTGCTCGAATTCCTTGATGCCGGTGGCGTCCAGAACCTTGTAATCCGCCTCGACCGGAAACCCGAGCTTGGCCGAAAGGTTCTCGAAGAAGGGTTGCTCACGATTCTTCTGGATATTGCCAGTGGCCAGCGGCATGCCCATGATCCGGAGCTTCACCGGCTCCTGCGCCTGCACGGGTGCTGAATATCCAGCCGTGACGATGGCGAGAAAAGCGGCACTGGCGAAAGTGGAAACGGCGCGGCGCATCGGTAGTCTCCCTCAAATGATCTCTCCACGCATCT
Organism: Hyphomicrobiales bacterium; assembly: GCA_031380285.1. Classification (GTDB taxonomy): domain Bacteria; phylum Pseudomonadota; class Alphaproteobacteria; order Rhizobiales; family Beijerinckiaceae; genus JADCCX01. Next base: position 2,591 of record JANNFV010000025.1, read on the forward strand.
GAAGCGATGTGGGAGAACAATGCAAGGGCAGGGCAAAGCAAATCCCGAGCCATTGTTGCAAACTGGCGAATGTTAGGGAGTGTTGACCAGCCCGTCCGCGCGGTCTCTCGCAAGCGCCTCCGGGTCGCGCTCGCCGGGCGGCCCGAAGCCGCCGCCGCCGGGCGTCTCCATGCGGATGACATCCCCCGCCACCAGCACATGCCCGATGGTCTTGGCTGGAAGTTCCGTCACCACCCCGTCGCGGGTCACGCAGAGGCGACCCGCACGCCCCGGCTCTCCGCCCGCGAGACCATAGGGGCGTGACAGGAAGGCATCGAAGGAGGCGTTGAGCAGGCCGCGTTCGGCCATGAAACGCCACTCGCGCACCAGCCCCAGTCCACCCCGGAAGCGCCCGGCACCACCGCTGCCGGGAAGATATCCATAGCGGATGAACTGCAAGGGATAGATCGCCTCGATCATCTCGATCGGCGTGTTCTGCTGGTTGTGAAACCCCGCGGAAAACCCCGAGGGACCATCAGCCCGGGGATGTGCGCCCCAGCCGCCGATCTCGGAATCGAAATACACCTGTCGCCGCCCGTCGCCATGGCGGATGTTGACGGCGTGGTTGAAGGTGACGCCGTAATAGGAGGCCGGAATCCGGTCTGGCGCGGCCTGCGCGAAAGCCTTCAGCACGGCAGTCGCCACCCGGTGTCCCGTCAGCATGCGCATCGAGACCGGTGCGGGAAACGCCGCATGCACCAGCGATCCTTCCGGGGCATTGACACTGATCGGGCGGTAGCAGCCGGAATTGGCCGTGGCCGCCAGGCCCGATGCCGCGATGGCGGCGTAATAGACCGCCGAGCGTGTGGTCGCCAGGGTGGCGTTGATCGGCCCCGCCGCCTGCGGCGAGGTGCCTGTGAAATCGAGCGCGAGAGTGTCGCCTGCGATGGTCAGCCGCACAGCGATGCGCTTGCGGCCCGCTTCCATGCCGTCGCCATCGACGTAATCCTCGGCATCGTAGATCCCGTCCGGCAGGGCCAGAATAGCGGAACGCATCGCTGTCTCGGCATGATCCAGCAAGGCATCCCCTGTCGCTACCAATGTCTCGACGCCGTAGCGGTTGGCAAGCGCACGGATGGACCGGGCTCCGACTTCGAGGGCCGCGAGCTGGCTGAGAAAATCGCCCCGGAACATCGCGGGTTCGCGCACATTGGCGAGGATGGTGCTCAAGAGATCGTCCTGCATCACCCCGGCCCGGAGAATGCGCACCGGCGGCACGCGCAGGCCCTCCTGAAAGATTTCCACGGCGCGGGCGTTGTAGCCGCCAGCCGCTCCGCCACCGACATCGACATGGTGGATCAAGACGCAGGTGATGGCGACACGGCGGCCCTCCACGAATACCGGCTTGAAGGCGATGAAATCCGGCAGATGCTGTCCCCCGCTGTAGGGATCGTTGGTGACGATGACGTCGCCCTCGCGCCACTGCTCCAGCGGGATGTGCCGTGCCACGATCTCGTTCAGGCACAGTTCCATGGAGTTGAGATGCACCGGCATGCGGGCGGCCTGGGCGATGTTGCGACCGTCCGCATCGAACACGGCGGTCGAGTAATCCAGCAACTCGCGAACCGTGGTCGAGCGGCTGGTGCGCCAGACCGTGATCGACATTTCCTCGGCGGCAGAGACCAGCGCGTGGGAAATGATCTCCAGCAGGATCGGGTCCATCCGCGCCATCATGGCGTCTCCCGCGTGGCGACAAGGTCGCCCGAGGCCAGCGCCTGCAAGCGCCAGCCTTCCGGCACAATGAGCGTGGTGTAAGGCTGCTCGATCACCGCAGGGCCATGCACCTCGGCACCTTCCGGCAAGGCCATCTGGTCATAGATCGCGGCCTCACGCCAACTGCCGTCAAGATACAGCGGGCGGCTGGCCCTTGCCGATGCCGTGGCAGCGCGTGCGGGCGCTGTGGTCGCGACAGGCGCTCTCTTCCCGGAGATCAAACCCACGGCAGCCAGCCTGAGCGTGACCAGCTCGACGCTCTCGTTGCGGTCATCGAACGAGAAGCGCTGCAGATGCAACTGGTGGAAGCGCTCGATCACGCCAGCAAGCCCGGTTTCGCTGAGATCGGACTCTTCCAGCGCGACCATCAACTCGAAAGCCTGACCGCGATAGCGCAGGTCAGCCGTGAAGCGCAGCGCCCTTTGCCCGGCAGGGAGTTGATCGGCAGCAAGCAGCGCATGGCCTGCCTGGCGCAGGTCATCCGCAAGGGCTGCGATCTGGGACAATGCGGCAGGTGTCAGCGGGATGATGCGGGCGCGAGCCAGATCATGCACGATGTCCGATTGCAGGATGCCATGGGCGGAGAAGGTGGAGGGCTCGCGCGGGAAGATCACCTCGCGCATGCCCAGCTCCTCGGCCACGTCGATGGCGTGCAGGCCCCCTGCCCCGCCAAACGACATCAGGGCGAAATCCCTCGGATCAAGCCCCCGTTCGAACAGGGAGAGCTTGATGGCACCGGCCAGGCGAGCCACCACGATGGCCAGAACGCCGGCCGCAGCAGCCTCGATGCCAAGGCCCAGCGGCCTGGCAATGCGCTGCTCCAGGCTGGTGCGGGCACCTTCCAGATCGAGCACCAGTTCGCCCCCCAGGAAGCGCGTCGCATCGAGCCGGCCCGTGATCAGGTTGACATCGGTCACCGTCGGCTCCGTGCCGCCGCGCCGGTAGCAGACAGGACCGGGCCGCGCTCCTGCGCTTTGCGGCCCCAGTTGCAGGCGGCCCGACGGATCGAGCCAGACGATGGAGCCGCCACCTGCGCCGATGGTCCGCATCTCCACCATCGGTACGCGCACCGGAAGCCCGTCGATCTCGCCCTGCGCCACGACCGACCTTCGGCCATCCCGGATGATGGCGATGTCATAGCTGGTGCCGCCCATATCGACCGCCACCACATGGGAGCGCCCAACCACTGCCGCGACCTTTTCAGCCGCCAGGACACCGCCGGATGGGCCCGACAGCAGCAGGCTGACAGGCGTCTTTCCCGCCTGTTCCGGCGTTGCCGCGCCGCCATTGGACTGCACGAGATAGACGGGTGCCACCAGCCCCGCCTCGCGGCTGCGGCGCAGAAGCCCTGCCACGTAGCGCTGCACCACCGGCATCAGCAGCGCGTTGAGCACAGTCGTCGATGTCCGCTCGAATTCCCGGATCTCGGGTGACACCTCATGCGAACACGAGCAGGGCATGTCTGGCAGGCGGGCTTGCAGGCGGGCTTGCAGGCGGGCTTGCAGCCTGTCACGGATGGCACGCTCATGGGCGGGATTGAGATAGCCGTTGATGAGCGAGACCGCGACGGTTTCGGCCCCCGAAGCCATGACGGCATCGATCACCCGGTCAAGGTCGGCGCTGTCAAGCGGCTCGCGCACGCTGCCATCCGCCCCGATGCGCTCGATCACGCCAAAGCGCCGCCTGCGTGCCACCAGCACAGGGCGATCCTCGGGATAGAGGCCGTAGATGTCGCGGCGGGCGTGACGTCCGATCTCCAGCACGTCCTCGAACCCTGCCGTGGTGATCAGGGCGCAGACCGGCAGATCGCGCGTGAGCACGGCGTTGGTAGCGATGGTGGTGCCATGGATCAGGAGCGTG
>JANNFV010000037.1:0-3525 GCA_031380285.1 Hyphomicrobiales bacterium
GTGGACATTCATGCAATCCCTGTGATCTAGGAGGCTGATTGCATTGCCTTGTAGGGACTGGAAAAGCATCTTCAAAGGGGGGCGAACGTCTGCCCACCGGAATAATGAGGGACTGGGGTGAGGTTGGAGATCGGTCAACGACTGGCATTGGCAGCGATGATCTGCCTGGCGGGAGTGTCTCCTGGCTCCGCTCAGGGGCTGGATGAGGCGACCTGCCATGCTGCGCGCGGCGCGGCTTTCGATGATGGTCCCGGCCTGTCCCCGCAGAACCTGCGGATTGTCGCCATCGGCTCATCGTCCACCGAAGGCATTGTTCGCAATGCCCGCAACAAGGTCTATCCTGCCGCTCTGGAAACCACACTCAGCCGTCTCTGGCCGCAAGCCTCGGTTCAGGTTCTGAACAAGGGCAGGGGTGGAGAGACCATGCCGCAAACCATCGCCCGGTTCGAGAGCGACGTGATCGGGCTCAAGCCCTCGCTGGTGATCTGGCAGCTCGGTGTCAACGATGTGTTGCGCTATGAGGGGCTGGAGGGACGCCATGAAGAGATCCAGAAAGGTCTGAGGATCCTGACCGACCAGGGCATTCCGGTCGTTCTGCTGGATCTTCAATATGCTCCGATGGTGATCAAGGATCCTGATGCCCTGCCCATGCAAGGGCTGATTGACCGGGCGGTCCGGGCAGGTCCGAAGGGCAGGGTCTTCCACTTCAAGCGCTTCGCCGCCATGAAGCAACTGGTGGACAGCCACAGCGTCAGCATGGCGGAGATGACCGACAGGGATGACCTGCACATGACCGATGCCATGCATTCCTGTGTCGGGCAGCTTCTGGCGGACATGATCACCGCCAAGCCTGTTCTGGCGACAACCGCCAAGCCCTGACGTCGTTCTCTAGGTTTTCGATGATCCTGCGCTGGCGATAACAGCCGCGGCTTCCAAAGGCGTCGACCGCGCAACCGCAGGCCGGAGGTCCGGCAGCGCCATGTCGTGCCACCAGGCCTGCACCAGCATGATCGCAACGCCAGTCCCGGTCACCGTGACCTGCCAGAAAGGCTCGCCTGCTCCTTCGAACAGGATGATGGAGCCGACCAGCGCGAGGAACGTGCCGGTCACGAAGATCGGCAGCGAATGACGGCCGGCGCGGCTGACAGCGGCACCAAGCCCCGTCGAGAGAAAGCGGGCATTGCTGGGGATGACGATCGCGACCAGCCACGCCTTGGCCAGCAGATCCACAAGGCGGTGCCAGGACAGCAAGGCCTTGTCCGGTTCAATGACCAGGCTGATCGCGGAGATCGATTCCAGCAGGGGGAAAATCCGCCATGGTTCGGCGTACAGAAAGGAAAAGACGCTGTATCCGGCCGCAGCCAGCGTGACCAGCGCCACGGCGGAACGTGGCAGCCTGGCCCAGAACCCGTCAAGTGTCAGGCGGGCAACCGTCGCGCCCGCCACGAACAGCAGGATCCAGGCGAAGGGGCTCAGGAACCAGCCATTGGGATTGCCAAGGTTGGGCAGTGTCAGACCAAAGGCTTGCGCGGCCGCGTAGGACACGCCAGCCCCCGCCAAGGGCAGCAGCACATGAACGCGCTGTCCCATCAGGACAAGCGGCAGGGATGCCAGCAGCACGACATAGAGCGGCAGGATATCGAGATAATTCGGGAGAAAGCCCAGGATTGGCATCCGCACCATGGCGTCAAGGGGCGATTCAAGCAGGGCACCCAGGCCAAGCTTGCCGATGAAATCAAACTCCGTACCAGAGAATTGTGCAGCGAGTGCCAGTACAAGCACGCCCGCAACCATGCCGACATGGGTCAGATACAGCACCTTGATCCGGGCGAAAACCGCACGGCAGCCGGCCGTGAAACCCTTGACAAGGAAGGTCTTTCGATAGGCCAGAACGCCAGCCATTCCCGCGATGAACACGAAGATTTCTGCCGCGTCGGCAAAACCCATGCGCTGAAGCGTGATCGCTGCGAACTGGTTTCCCGAGACATGGTCGATGAAAATCATCAGCAAGGCGAGGCCCCGAAAGAAATCGAGGCGCAAATCCCGGGCATTCGCGCCAGCGATGACTGGCGTCGTTCCCGGCACAACGGATAGCCCGGCTCTGCTTGAGAGAGACATCATGAACCGCCCCACACTCTCATGAGCGTGGCTGTTGAAGAAGAAATGAAAAATTCGGCTGCGGTAACTTTTCGCCTGCCGTCATTCGTCCTGGTCTTGCCGGTGCTTGGCAGGCGAAACCTGCCCAGACCGTCTCATCGTTTCTCGAGCAATCCCGGGATGATGAACGCCAGATGAACAAGCCATATAGGAGATCCAGGTTCACCAACAGTGAATCTTCCGTAATGTTGCGGCCTCCATGTCTCACTTTTGTGTGAAGAAATGGTTCAGCCACATCCGCGCCCAGGGGAACTGACGGGAGGCCTCCTAAGCGTTTTCATGACTCTCCCGCCGCTTCTTCACCCATTGTTCAGTCGGCGTAATGTCATATGCTTGTCACCAAATTGGTGGGGGAGCGATTTTGACCGACATTGCGGCGCAAAAACTGCTGACACTGCGGCCGGTTGACCAGGGCGCTGGCATTTTCTCGGCCAAGGTCTCCTGGGCGCTGGCCATCGCGACCTGGGTCGTGATGCTCGGCTTTTTCTGGATCAACGAGTGGCCGACGAGCAACTTTGCCTATGCCGCCGCCGTGACCGGGGCGATCATCGCCTTCATCACCCTGCTGACCGGGCGCGTGCTGCTGGCGACCGTGCTGGCAGGCGCACAGGTCGGCATCGTCTGCGTTGCCGCCATCGTCAAGCTGAAGACAATGGACATGCTGGTGCATGCCTATGACCTCTATTTCTATCTCCGGTCGTGGTCGACCATCGAGTTCCTGGCCACGTCCTATCCACTTTATGCTTTCGGACTGATCGGCGCGATTGCGACGAGCGTGGTCCTGGGCCTTCTGGTCTATCGTCTGGACGGGGCGCGGATCGCGCGCTGGAAGGCTGCACTGGCTTTCCTGGTGCTGGGTGCCACCAGCGTGGCGATCATCGAGGCGCAGGGCGAACGCCGCCACATGCATCTCTATTATGGTGGGCGTTATCTTTCGACCTATTACGGCTCGGTGCCGGAAACGGTGCGCACTGTGTGGCGCGGACAGTTGCTGGAGGCTGCGCCCCAAGCTGGCGGGCCGCTGTTTGCGCCGCTGGGCGCTTGCGCCACACCGCACAAGAAGCCCCACATCATCCTGATTCATCAGGAATCGGTTGTGCCCCCCTCGCATTTTCCGGGCCTCGACTATGACCGCGTGGCGGATCCGTTCTTCCAGTCGCATGATGGCAAGCTGCACAAGATGCGGGTGGAAACCTATGGCGGCGCATCGTGGTTGACCGAGTTCTCGGTGCTGGCCGGTGTCTCGACCCATTCCTTCGGCTCCATGCGGCAATTCGTGCAAGCCTTCATGGAAGGCAAGGTCCGCGAGACCGTTCCGCAGGTGCTGGCGGATTGCGGCTACCGCAATGTCATCTTCTACCCGATGAT
>JANNFV010000067.1:0-4820 GCA_031380285.1 Hyphomicrobiales bacterium
CAGCCTCTACGTGCAGGCTGGATCAGCCAATGCCTATCCCGTCTATAATCACCGGCCCAACAAAGCTGGATAGAGCACGACGCTTTTTAAGGGAAACACGTCATAGTAAGATGTGGTTGGACGGGGCAAACCTGTCCATGACGATGTGCCGCTGTTTCCATCAAGAAACGCCATGACCGAGCGTTCAGGCGGCTGTGGCGATTCTCGCCTGACCCGGATCGGGCACCGTCACTCCAGCCGCGTCATATTCGTTCAGCTTGTTGCGCAAGGTGCGGATCGAGATGCCGAGGATGCGTGCCGCATGGGTCCGGTTGCCGAGGCAATGGTCCAGCGTGTCGAGGATCAGGCCTTGCTCGACCTCGGCCACGGTTTGGCCCACCAGCGAGCGCGTCACGGCTTCGGCGGTCATCGCGGCGCGTGCCGCATGGTCACTGCGCCCCACCATGTCGTCACCATCGGGTGAAACGAGCGCGTCCGTCCCGATCTCCGCTCCGCTGGACAGCAGGACCGCGCGATGCAGCGTGTTCTCCAACTCGCGCACATTGCCTTTCCAGTGGTTTGCCGTCAGGGCCCTGCGGGCGTCTGCCGCCAGTGGGCGGTGCGGAAATCCGTTGAGTTCCGCGTATTTCAGGCTGAAATGCTCGGCCAAGGCCAGGATATCAGCCGGTCGCTCGCGCAACGCGGGGATGCGCAGGGTGACGACATTCAGCCGGTAGAGCAGATCCTCGCGAAACGTGCCTTGCCGCACGGCTTCGGCGAGGTTGCGATTGGACGTCGCGATGATCCGGATATCGACCTTCACCGGCGTGGTGCCGCCGACACGGTCGATCACGCGCTCCTGGATGGCCCGCAGCAGCTTGGCCTGCAGGCGCACGTCCATCTCGGAGATCTCATCCAGCAGCAAGGTGCCACCGTTGGCTTCCTCGAACTTGCCGATGCGGCGGGCCATGGCCCCCGTGAAGGAGCCTTTCTCATGGCCGAAGAGTTCCGATTCCAGCAGATTTTCAGGGATTGCGGCGCAATTGACCGAGATGAAGGGCTTGTCCCGGCGCTTGGATTTCTGCTGCACCAGCCGGGCCATCACTTCCTTGCCGACGCCGCTCTCGCCCGTGATCAGCACGGAGGCTTCGGAAGCCGCGACCTGCTGGGCAAGCTTGACCACCCGCTCCATGGCGGGATCACGGAAGATGAAATCCGACTTGTCGCGGGCCACTGCTTCGAGGATCGCAGCGATCAGCTCGGGGTCCGGCGGCAGCGGGATATACTCCTTCGCGCCGGCCTGGATCGCGGCGACTGCAGCGCGGGCATCGGTGCCCGTGCCGCAGGCGACGATCGGACTGACGATGCGCTCGGCATCCATGGCGTTTGCCAGCGTCCGGATATCGAGGCTGACATCGACCATGAGCAGATCGGCACCCCGGCCAGCCCGCAGATGGACAAGGGCATTCTCGATGCCGTCGACCTGTGCCACCTGGGCCCCGCGATCCCGGGCGATCTTGGCCGCGGTGATCAGTTCCCCCTTGAGCGTTCCGACAATGAGCAGGCGCATGGCGATGGTCCTTACCTGTCCGTCTTGATGATTTCGGTCATCGTCACGCCGAGCTTCTCGTCGACGACGACGACCTCTCCGCGGGCAACCAGCCGGTTGTTGACGTAGATATCGATGGCCTCGCCGACGCGGCGGTCGAGTTCCAGCAACTGTCCTGGCGCGAGCTTGAGGAGCTGCGACACCTCCATCCGCGTCTTGCCGAGAACGGCGGAGACGTTGACCGGCACATCCAGCACCTGCTCCAGATCCGCCGCCGTCTTGGGGCCGCGCGTCAGAGACGAATCCTCCCGCATCACCATGCCGACGGTGGTGCTGGGATCGAGATCGGGCAGGTTGAGGTCGGTATCCATGTCAAGACTCCTGGTACATTACGCCGGCTGCGAGCGCGCGATCCACGCCCGCCGCAACAGTCAGTTCCGATTGGGAACGGTCCTTGATGATGCCACCATCGGCCCATTCGATCCGCACATCTCCGGGCGGAATTTCCGGCTCGCCCATGATGATCAACCGACCCTCGAAACCCTTCTCACGGGCAATCGCGGTCAGCCGCTCGCGGGCCGGTTCGATGAGTTCCGGTGCGAGCCGCACGGCCACGTGGGGCTGCCCCCTGAGATCGTCGAAGATGGTGCGTGCGGTCTGCTCGATCACCGCCAGCGGGGCGGCGTCCAGCAATTTGCCGGCAAGCCTGCGTCCGAAAGCGTGTGCGAACTGGATGGCCTCGCCCGATGCGGTGGCCTGGATGCCGTCGAGATTGAGGCGCAGCATGTCCAGCATGCGGGCGACCTGCTCCACCGCGTCGGCAAGGCGCGATGTCTGCTCGCCCTCGGCTTCGGCCTTGCCCTGCAGGAAGGCTTCACCGCGTGCAGCGGCCACGGCAGCCGCAAGGATTGCCTCATGCTCCGAAACCGTGAGGGTCGGCTCCTTCTTGTCGAGCGGGACCATCCTGTCTGGCGTTTTCGGGAATTCCCGTTGAAAGATGAAGGGCGAGGCGGTCATCAGTACACCAGTTCGTCTTCGGCGCGGTTCTTCGAGATCATGATCTCGCCCTTGGCCGCGAGATCCTTGGTCAGGAGCACCATCTTCTGTTGCGCGTCATCCACTTCCTTCAGGCGCACGGGGCCAAGGCCGCTCATCTCGTCCTCGAGGTTCTTGGCGGCACGTGTCGACATGTTGCCGAGGAAGAAGACGCGCGCGGCTTCGCTCGCCCCCTTCAGCGCGATGGCCAGCGTGTCCTTGTCAATGCCGCGCAGCAGGGTCTGCACGCTGCCGGGATCGAGCTTCATCAGGTCGTCGAAGGTGAACATCAGCGAGCGGATGCGCTGGGCGCTCTCGCGGCTGCGCTCGTCGAGTGAACCCAGGAAGCGTGTTTCGGTCTGGCGGTCGAAGGCATTGAAGATTTCCGCCATCTGCTCGTGGGAATCGCGGCGGCTGGACATCGAGAGGTTCGAGATGAATTCGTTGCGCAGCGTTTCCTCGATGCGTTCCAGCACATCCTTGGACACGGCCTCCATCTTCAGCATGCGCTGCACAATATCCATGGCGAAATCGTCGGGCAGGATGCCGAGCACGCGTGCGGCCTGGTCCGGCTTGATCTTGCACAGGATCACGGCGACGGTCTGCGGGTATTCGTTCTTGAGGTAGTTTGCCAGCACAGCGTCCTGCACGTTGGACAGCTTCTGCCACATGTTGCGACCGGCTGGCCCGCGAATTTCCGACATGATGCCTTCGGCGCGTTCCTTCGGCAGCAGCTTGGCCAGCAGGCTCTCGGTGCGGTCGAAGTCACCGGTGACTGCGCCCGAACTCGACATCCGCGAGACAAAGTCATTGATCAGGGTCTCGACAACGGTCGAGTCGATGGAGCCGAGTTGGCTCATGGCGAGCGAGATGGTGCGGATTTCGTCATCATCCAGCAGGGGCCAGACCTTGGCACCGTGCTTTTCGCCCAGCACCAGCATGATGATCGCAGCCTTTTCCGCACCATTGAGGACGCGGGGGCGCGCGGCGGCCACGGCGGCGGCATTGCCGCGTTCGGTCGAGACGGTGTCGGATATGCGGGCCATGGTTCAGCTCTTCTTGTCCAGCATCACGAGGGCCCATGGATCCACTGGCGCAGGATCGCGACGGTTTCCTGGGGGTTCTTGGAGGCAACGTCGCCCACCTTTTCGATGGAGCGGGCCTGGATGGCACCGTTGATCTGGCTCATCTCGATCATCTGCTCGGTGGCGGTCGGTGGCGTATCGGCGCCTGGTGGCGGTGCGACCGGTGCCGGGATCACCACGACCTGGCCATTCGGGCCCTGCACCATCACCGTCTTCACGGCCTTGTCGGGGGCTGCGATGGTGCTCATCAGGGGGCGGATGACGAAAAGGAAGACGAAGATGCTGACGAGACCCAGCACGCCCAGCTCAAGCATGCGGAAGGTGTCATCCTTGGAAAAGCTGAACAGGCGCTCGAAGGCCGACAGCTCCTTGATCTCGCTGACCGCAGGGGCCTCGGCGAAGCGCAGGTTCACCACCTCGATGGTGTCGCCCCGGCGCTGGTCGAAACCGATGGCGGAGCGCACCAGCGCGTTGATCCGCTCGATTTCTTCGGGCGCACGGGCCTGGTATTCGTTCTGGCCGTTTGCAGCCTTGCCATAGGTGCCATCCACAAGCACCGCGACCGAGAGGCGCTTGATCCGGCCACCTTCGATCACTTCCGTGCGCACGGTCTTGGAGATCTCGTAGTTGACGGTCTCCTCGTTCTTCTGGGAGGCCTCGCGGTTGGCATTGGCACTGCCTTGCGCCGCGGCACCGGGCAGCTCGTTGCTCACCGACACCTGGCCATCACGGCCTTCGTTCGAAACGTTGTTCTCGTTGCGGGTCTGGGTGGAGCGGACCACGCGGCTTTCGGGATCGAAGCTTTCCTGTGTCTGCTGGACGCGGTTGAAATCCATTTCCGCCGCGACCTGCACGCGGGCGCGTCCCCGGCCAACCACCGAAGCCACGATAGCCTCGACCTGCTGGCGGATACGGCGCTCGAAGCCTTGCTGTTTTTCGGCGGCAATCACGCCAATGTCGTTGCTGTCGCCCGCGCCATCGGCAAGCAGGCGACCCGCTTCATCGACGACGGAAACGCGGTCTGGCTTCAAGCCTTCCACCGCCGTCGCCACGAGATGGCGGATGGCGCGGACCTGGCCGGCGTCGAGCTCGCCGCGCACCTTCAGCACGATCGAGGCGCGGGCTTCCATCTTCTCGCGCTGGAACAGCTGCTTCTCCGGCAATGCCAGGTG
>JANNFV010000088.1:0-2617 GCA_031380285.1 Hyphomicrobiales bacterium
TGGCGGGCGTCTTTCGGTGAAGAACCTGCTGTCCAGTTCCGACCCTGATTCAACAGCGAGCCATGGCCGCCGTACCAAGACCACTGTCACCGTGACGCGCAACGGCGAGAGCAAGGACTACAGCGTGATCTCGGACAAGGATCGCTGAGGCAGGCGATGGCTGGGGCAAAGATTGATATGAAAAACACTCTCACATCCACGCTGGCCGCTGTCGGCCTCGGCCTAGCCGTGCTGTCCACTGTCCCGGCAAGCCTGTCGCCAGCAGAGGCCCAGACCCGGCAGCTGCGACTGGCTGGCGCACCCGCCACCGTGAAGGTGGTTCACCGGACATCGCAGACGATCCGCACCGATCAGGGCTTTACCGACATCGTCGTGGGCGACCCCGACATTGCCGATGCCGTGCCGCTCACCGACCGCTCGGTCTATATCCTGGGCAAGAAGATCGGCGTCACCAGTGTCTCGCTCTATGACGCGGACAGGAAACTCGTCGGTGTCATCGAAGTCGACGTGACCCAGAACGCGCCCCGGGCGTCGGAGGAAATCCAGCGGTCCGGTGATCCCCGCGTGCGCACAGGCACCGAGGCGGGCAAGATTGTCCTGAACGGTGACACCCGCGATGCCGTCAGCGCGGACCGCGCGGTGCGCATCGCCCGCAGCCATGGCGGCGAGGTCGTCAACAACATGCGCGTGCGTGCGCCGCAGCAGGTGATGCTGGAGGTGCGCTTCATCGAGGTGTCGCGCAGCGCCGGTCGCGATCTGGGCGTGCGCATCCAGGCGGGTGGCAGCAATGGCGCGGTCAGCGGCGGCAGGAGCGGCAATGGCCAGGTCGGCGTGCTGGGCTTTGCCAGCAGCGCCAGCGCCCTGGTCAATCCGGCAGGCGGCGCACCCTTCGGCACGCTGCTGGCGCAGATGGTGCGGGGCGGCACCAACATCGATGTGCTGATCCAGGCGCTGGAGGAACAGGGCGTGGCGCGGCGTCTCGCCGAGCCGAACCTCATCACCATGTCCGGCGAGAAGGCGAGCTTCCTGGCGGGTGGCGAATTGCCCATCCCCGTGGCGCAATCCAACAACGTGACCACCGTCGAGTACAAGAAATTCGGCGTCGGCCTCACCTTCACACCGACGGTTCTCGAAGGCAGCATGATCCATCTGCGGATCGAGCCGGAGGTCAGCCAGGTCGACGAGACCAGCGGATCGTTCAAGGCCGGTTCCATCACCATCCCCCGCATCACCGTCAGCCGTGCCTCAACCGTGGTGGAATTGAAGAGCGGCCAGAGCTTCGCCATCGCCGGCCTGTTGCAGAACACCAGTGCCACGACGACGGAGCAGTTGCCCTGGCTGGGCGATATCCCGGTGCTGGGTGCTCTGTTCCGCTCCCGCAGCTTCCAGCAGCGCGAGACTGAACTGGCGATCATCGTGACGCCGCATCTCGTGCAGCCCGTGCGTCCCGGCCAGAAGCTGCGGACCCCGCTCGACAACGCCCGGCCCGGCAACGACGTCGAGCAGTTCCTGCTGGGACAGACCGAAGTGTCACGGGACGGCAGCAGCCGCGTCGCCCCGATCAACCCTGCCGCAACAGCAGCGCGCAATGCCGGACAGGGCCATATCCTCGATCTCACGGGAGCAACCAATGGCCGCCGCTGACCGCCTGCGCCTCATCACGCTGCTGGCAGCAGCACTCGCTCTTTCGGGCTGTGAGCATGACCGCTACGCCGACCGGCGGGATTCCGTCACCTTCGGCGCGGGGGACTCGCTTGCCGCCAACAAGGCGATGCAGATCATCGACCCGTGGCCCCGCGACGCCCGCACGATCCAGCAGGGCAGCAGCGGCGAACAGGCCGCAGCGGCCATGGAGAAGCTCCGCCGCAGGACAGCCGCCGTAACCTCCCCTTCGGCCCCGCCCACAATGACCCTGGTGCCTGCCCCCGCAGCACCGACGCCCTGATCTGCCTCGCCAAGGAACCGCCATGTTCGCCACCAAGCCTCCCTCCCACGACCGTGACGGCGAGATCGTGCTGATCTCGTCCGACAGCGGCTTTGTGGACGCCGTGAAGGGCGTTTTTGGTTCCAATGGCCGCCTCAAGTTGCGGATCGGGCGTCATGTCGGCGATGAGCATCTCGATCTTACTTCGGCACGGATCGTGATCGCCGACCTTGATGCGCGCAACCGCGACGATCTCCTGGCATTGCAGGGCCTGATGACACGCCTGGCTGGCCGAGCCCCCGTGGTCGTCGTGACGGAAGCCTTTGACGAGGCCGTGGCGCGCTGGCTGATCCAGATCCGTGTCGCGGATTTCCTGCGCAAGCCGGTCGATCCGGTGGAACTCGCCCGCAGCTGTGTCAAGGCGATGCAGGCCGAGGTTGTGCATGGGGCAACCAAAGAAGCGCAGATCCTGACCTTTGTGCCAGCCGCCGGCGGTGTCGGTGCCACCACACTTGCCATCCAGACCGCGCTGACCATGCTGGCGGGCAAGGACAAGACCAGCGCCTGCCTCATCGATCTCGATTTCCAGAACGGCTCCTGCGCCTCCATCTCGACGTGGAGCCACTGCTCGACCTTGATGCAATCGGCCCCGATCCGCAGCGGCTTGACGCCCAGTTGCTGGAAGTCATGCTG